>CAKZNX010000031.1 GCA_937132045.1 uncultured bacterium | reverse complement strand
GGGGTTTGTCAGCGCTTGCGACAGCGTTTCTGCGGACAGCGTCAGGACCCGTGAGGAGTTTTGAAACACCCTCAACGTATGTTGACAAATGCCCACCCGTGCCGTTATACTCTATAACGTGGAGAGAATACGTATTCTGGCAAAGGGATTATGCCTGAACTCACTCAGAACCAGATTGCCAAGCTCTCGCAGGTATCACAGGCTACCGTGTCACGGGTGTTGCGTGGCGACCCGCGCGTGAACGAAGAGCTGCGTCAGCGTGTGCTTTCGGTCATCGAGAAGCACGGCTACGTTCCCGATGCCCGCGCGCAATCCCTGCGCTCACAGCGCACCGGCACGCTGGGGCTGGTGGTACATCGCTCTCCCAAACAGCTTGCTCGCGACCCCTTCTTCAGCGCACTGATTGCCGCCATCATCGAGTTCGCCGGCAAAGCGGGTTACCACCTGTGCGTCGATGCGGCACGCGCCGTGCAGTCCCGCCAAGCCATTTACGAGGAGCTTCTGCGCACCCGGCGTGTGGACGGGCTCATTCTGGTAGAGCCGCAAACGCAGGACGAGCGCATGCCCCGTCTGCTCGAAGAGGGCTTCCCGTTCGTGCTAATCGGACGCTACGAGCCGACCGACGCTGTCTACTCCGTCGATAACGACAACATCGGCGCAGCGCGCACCGCGACCGAGCACCTCATCCGCAAAGCACACTATCGCATCGCCTATGTCAGCGGTCCGCGCGGCGTGTTTGTGTGCGAGGATCGCTATCAGGGCTACCGACAGGCGCTGGAACGGGCGGGCATCGAGCCGTCTTCCGACCTGGTTGCATGGGGCGACTTCAGCGAGGAACACGGCTACCGCGCTATGAGTCGGTTGCTCAGCCTGCCCAATCCGCCCACTGCAGTGCTGGCGGTGGACGACCTGGTGGCGGTAGGTGCGCTCCGAGCCGTGAAGGAACGTTGTCGTGCCGTTCCGCAGCAGGTGGCGGTCATCGGCTTCAACGACTCGCCGTTCTGCAACTACGTGGAGCCGCCGCTCAGCTCCATAGCAGTGGACATCCGTGCGCTGGCGCAAATTGCCACCGACCTGCTGATTCGCCTCATCGAGGAGCGTGAGGTGCACCAGCGACGCTACATTGTGCCCTGCCAGCTGGTAGAGCGTTCTTCCACGTGATGTTAGGAGATACTCCCATGCACACACGTTATCGTCTTTCCCGCTTCTATCTGGTGGCTCTGCTGGTTTTCATCGTCTCCGCTGTGGCAAAGAGCGAAGACGGCGTGCCGATTACCTTCCGGCTGGAGCTGGAACAGCCGGCGCAGGTGGTGTATCTGGCAGGTACCTTTAACGACTGGCAGGTGGGACGCCATCCCATGCAGAGCACCGACGGCGGCAGAACATGGACGCTGATCCTTCACCTGATGCCGGGGGTGTACCAGTACAAGTTCGTGGTCAACGGCACCGACTGGCGCACCGACCCCAAAGCCTCCCACACTGTGGACGATGGTATGGGCAACATCAACTCACTGCTGGTGGTGGAGGCGAAGGGGGTCAACCCACCCGGACGCCGAGGCGATGGCGTCATCACCCGGTCTGCCCTCCGTCACGATCCCGGCGGCTTGCTCTGGTTGCAGGCAGAGGACGAGCGCAACGTGGCAATCACCGTGCGGACACGTCGCGACGATGTGCAGACGGTGCTCCTCGTCGTTTATGACGGCGAACGATTCGCGCGCCGCCCGATGCCAGTGGTCGCTCGCGACGTGCTCTTCGCCTACTACCGGGTAAGCCTGCCCATCCTGCCGGTGCAGTATCTTTTCATCGTGGAGGACGGCTCCACCAGGCTCTGGCTCTCACCACAGGGTGTCTCTGAGAGCAAGCCTGCTCGGTGGTTTCGCATTAAGCCGCAAAAGATACCGGGGGTGAAGGTGCCTGCGTGGACAGCGGATGCCATCTTCTACCAGATTATGCCCGACCGCTTCCTGAACGGCGACCCGTCCAACGACCCGGACCCAAAGCAACCGCTGGACGAAACGGGACGTACCGACGACTTCTTCGGGGGAGACCTGTGGGGCGTGGCGCAGAAAGCAGACTATCTGCACTCGCTGGGGATAACGGCGGTCTACTTCACGCCCATCTTTACCTCCGTCACGCACCACAAGTACGACACCGACGACTACACGCGCGTGGACCCGCAGTTCGGCGGCGACGAGGCGTTCTTGAAAGTGTGCGAAGAGATGCAGAAGCGGCGCATCCGGGTGGTACTGGACGGCGTTTTCAATCATGTGGGCGTGCACTTTTTCGCCTTCCGCGACCTGCTGGAGAGGGGCGAGCAGGCAACCTATCGCGACTGGTTCATGGTGCACCGTTTCCCAGTGCGTATCGAAAGCCCGCCGCCCTACGCTGCATGGTGGAACATCCCCTACGTGCCCAAACTGAACCACGAAAACCCCGAGGTGCGTCGCTACCTGCTGGATGTGGTCACGCGCTGGATGCAGCGTGCGCCCATTGGTGGCTGGCGGCTGGACGTTGCCAACGAGGTGCCCGACCACTTCTGGCGCGAGTTCCGACGGCAGGTGAAACGCCTGCGTGCCGATGCGATTATCATCGGCGAGATATGGGGCGACGCCTCACACTGGCTGAGGGGCGATATGTTCGACTCGGTGATGAACTACCCGTGGCGTGGAATCATACTGGACTGGGTGGCTTATCGGCGTACCACTCCTTCCACGACGGATGACCGCCTGCGCCTGCTGGCGCTGACCTATCCCCGCGCCGTCACCTACTCGCTCTACAATATGCTATCCAGCCACGATACGCCCCGCCTGCGCACACTCTGCGGAGGGGATTGGCGACGGGTGAGGCTGGCGTTCCTCCTGCAGATGACGCTGCCCGGCGCGCCCGCCATCTACTACGGCGAGGAGGTCGGCATGGAAGGCGGCAACCTGCCCGATAACCGCCGTCCGATGGAATGGCGTCCGTCGCCAGAGGGTGCGGCGTTACGGGAGTATGTGACGGCGCTGATTGGATTGCGGAAAGCGCACCCCGCCCTCCGTCGTGGGGAGTGGACCACCCTGCTGACCGACGACCGCCAGAACGTCTACGCCTACCTGCGCCATCAGCACGACGACCGGGTGCTGGTGGTCATCAATAACGGCGAGAAGCCGGCAACGGTGAGGCTGAACCTGCCGGGTGGGGCGAGGCAGTATCGGGTTCTGCTGCGCACGGACGGTACCAAGGGCGGTGCCCCGCTACGCACGGATAGTCGGGGAGTGTTGTCGGTCACAGTTCCTGCGATGAGCGGCTGGATACTGTCGCCTGCGCAGTGAGCGTTTTTCGCACAGGCGCAACGAAAATGCTTGACAAACGCGCGGTGGTAGCTGTATATATAATGATGGTCGCCGACGTGGTGAAATTGGTAAACACGCTAGGTTCAGGGTCTAGTGCCCGAACGGGCTTGGGGGTTCGAGTCCCCCCGTCGGCACCATTTTTGTTGTACTCCCTCAAGAGGATTCCCCGATAGTGTCCCTGAACTCTTACAGCAAGCAACCGCAGAAAGGTGACAGTGCCCATGCCTCGCGTGTTCATTCTGCCTGACCAGGTAGAGGTGGAGGTGCCGGATGGCGCTCCGCTGGTACGCGCCCTGTGGCAGGCAGGAGCGCTGGTGGAAACGCCATGCGGCGGCTTCGGCGTGTGCGGAAAGTGCCGAGTGCGCTTCCTCAGCGGAGCGACCCCCAGCCCGACCCCTGACGAGCTGGCACATCTGCCCGCGCAGGACCTGGCGGAAGGCTGGCGCCTCGCATGTCGCCACCGGGTCATTGGCGACGCCCACCTCGAGGTGCCCTCCGAGAGTCGTCCCGCTATCGCACAGGTTTTGACCACCGCCGTGGAGCGCGAGGTGCCGCTGGAGCCAGCCGTGCTGCGACTGCCGGTGACTTTAGACCAACCCACTACGCACGATGAGCGCTCCGACCTGCGTCGCCTGCTGGACGCTCTTCACGAACAGCACGGTGTCCGTGCCGCCCCAAGGCAGGTGCCGCTGAACGTTCTGCGACAGCTGTCGCAAGGGATGCGCGATTCAGGGTTCCGCCCCTATGTCGTACTGTTTCACGACCCAAACCACCCTGCTAAAACCCGACTGCTGGCGATTCACTCAGACGAGTCGCAGCCTCTGCTCGGTATCGCCTTCGATATCGGTACCACCACCCTCGTGGGCTATCTCGTCGACCTGCAAACGGGCAAACAGCTGGCTCACGCCGCGCGCTTGAACCCGCAGGTACAGTACGGCGACGACGTGGTATCGCGACTCACTTTCGTCTACCACGACCCCGCAGGAGCGAGACTGCTACAGCACGCCGTGGTGCGGGGTCTCAATGAAATCATCGTCGAGGCGTGTCAACTGGCAGGCGTCGCCCCGCACGACATCTACGAAGTGGTGGCAGTGGGCAACACCACCATGCTCCACCTTTTGCTGGGCGTCAACACCAACTCCATCGCCGTCGCCCCCTATGTTCCGGTATTCGCCGACCTGTTGAGCATGGAGGCCAGGCAGGTGGGGTTGCGGACGAGCCCTTCAGCACTGTTGACCACCCTGCCGTGCGTCGCAGGTTACGTGGGGGCGGATACGGTGGCGGTCGCGCTGACGCACCTTCACAACCCGCGCGGTGGCACGGTGATGGCGCTGGACATCGGCACGAACGGCGAGGTGGTTTTGCGCCATCAGGGCAAATACTACTGCACCTCCGCAGCCGCGGGTCCTGCGTTCGAGGGAGGGCGGATCTATCAGGGGATCCGCGCGGAGTTCGGCGCCATTTCGCAGGTCAGTGTGGAAAGCAACGGCGAGAACCAGTGGCTTCACATCACCACGGTAGGGGGTTCGCCAGCTAAGGGTATCTGCGGTTCGGGGCTCATCGATGCGGCGGCATGTCTGCTGGACCTGGGCGCGGTGAATGAGGCTGGGCGCATGAACAGCAACGGTGACGCAGACTGGTGGCAAACTCATCTCACCGAGGTGGGTGACCTGAAAGCGTTCCGGCTTGTGTCCCCAGAGGCATCCGGCACGCCGGAGGGTGTCGTGCTGACGCAAAAAGACATACGCGAACTGCAGCTGGCGAAAGGTTCTATCCGCGCGGTGACCGAGGTTCTGTTGCAGGTGGCGGGTATCGGCTGGGCAGATGTTCATCGGTTGCTGGTGGCTGGAGCCTTTGGCATGTACGTCAACCTGCGCTCGGCGCAGCGCATCGGTCTCCTGCCCCCCCTGCCGCCCCAGCGCATCCAGCCCGTCGGCAATGCAGCAGGTGCCGGCGCCAAGATCGCACTGCGTTCGGTGCGGGAACGGCGACGCGCTCAGTGGCTGGCGAGACATATGACCCATGTGGTGATGACCAGCAACCCGCAGTATGAAGAGGCGTATATGGAACATCTGGGCTTCGTGGAAGCCCTCCACTGAGGTGAGCGATGACACCACATGAGCGTGTGCTGACGGCGATGCGGTTCGAAGAACCCGACAGGGTACCCATTTACCTCTGGGTGTTCGGACAGCCGGGGGTGATCGACGACATCCAGGCAAAATACGGCACCTTCGAGGCGTTCTGCGATGCGCTGCAACTGGACATGACGCAGGCATTCCCCGCCAGAGGTCTTCTGAAACAGGGCGCGCCGCCACACAGCCCGGACTCGTCCTACGAAGCGGCATATGGGTGGGTGTTCACGCTGGACGCCGCGCTGGACGCCGAGTTCACCGACCCCGACGACCCCGAAATCTACACCACCATCCGCGCGGAGATCGAGCACCACAAAGGCAGGCGTGGCAGGGCGGTGTTTGTGCAAACACCCGGTGTCTTCGAGGCGGCAAACGGCGTCATCGGGCAGGAACAGAACCTGACGGAGCTGGCTCTGCGTCCCGAGCTCTGCCGTCACCTGTACGAACGCATCGCGCGGTGGTCCGCCCGCTACGCCGAGAACTGCCTGCAGCTGGGCGCGGATGTGATACACATCTCTGACGACTGGGGCATGAACAACGCGCTCATGTTTCGTCCACAAACATGGTGGGAGGTCATCTACCCCGCAGAGAAAATCATCTGCGACGCCGTGAGGAGGCTGGGTGGGTTGCTTTCTCTGCACAGTGACGGCTACATCACGCCCGTGCTGGACGGTGTGGTGGAACTGGGCTTCCGCGTGATGCATCCGGTGCAGGAATCGGCGGGAATGGATCCTGTGCAGATCAAGCAGACCTACTGCGGTAAGCTGGGCATCTACGGTGGACTGGACGTGCGCACCATGCTGGGACGTGGCTTGCCACGCGAGCAACTGGCTGACGAGATACGGCGCGTCATCAACAGCCTCAAGCCGGGTGGGGGCTACATCTTTTGCACCTCGCACATGGTTCAGCCCGGTACGCCGCTGGACGAGGTGGAGTTTGCCTATCAGATCGCTCACGAGGCGGCGAGGTATCGGGTATGACCACCTCCGCGAGCCTGCCGATGGCGCTGAACAGCCATGATAGCCATGCGCCCTGCACAAATTACCAGCCTTAGCCGATAATTCGAACAGGTTACTCTGGCGACAGGGAGGCGCGAAGGTGACTCCGGTTCAGGATCAGGCGTTTGGACTGCGCAGGCTCATCTCGCAACGACCAACGGACGGCGTGCTGGGAATCACGCCCGGACTGCGCATGGGCACCTGGGTGCTCAGCGTAATCAGCGGCATACCGGAATCGGGAAAGACCACCATTGCCACCAATCTCTCCGCCCTGCTGGGACAGACCGGACGTCACGTGGTGCTTCTGGACGGCAACAGCGGCGCGATGAATTGCAGTCGCCTGCTGGGCACGGAACCGCGCTACTCGCTGGAAGACCTTCTCGCCGACCGGCACGACCTGCTCGAGATCCTGGTGCCCAGCGCTGCAGGCATTCGTATACTGCCCGGCGGCGCCCGAATTCTGGCACTGAAACGCCTCTCGGTACAGGGTCAGCGCGATGTCATCGAACGTCTGCGCAGTCTCGAGTTGATGGCGGACGTTCTGTTGATCGACACCGGAAACGCCACCTCTACGGACACCCTCGCCTACGCCCTCTCGTCCGACATCGTGCTGGCAATAGCCCTCCCGCAACGGGATAGTCTGCTGAGAACGTATAGCCTGGTGAAGAGGTTGCTTTTGCACCGAGCCGACCTGCAGGTCGGCTGGGTGATGAACCGATGCACATCGCTGACACAGGCGAGCACCATCGGCAGGCAGGTGGAAAGGCTCCTCTCGAAGCAGTTCCCGGGAAGAGTGTGGATGCTGGGCGTAATTGTGGAAGATAAACTAGTGAGTGCAGCAGCAGAGCAAAATGCCTGCTTCTGGCTTTCGTGGCCCGATAGCATGGCAGCGAGGGGACTCTCTGCACTGGCGGCAGAGCTCCGAACCCGTATTCTGTCGCATCCGGGAGCAGGTCGGGGGCTTCACGCCTTCCTGGCACGGCTCACCGACCACCTGCGCCCCCCAGCTCTGCTGCCCATACCGAAAGAGGAGGAACAACCATGGCTCGTAGCCTGAAAGTGCTTATTGTTTCCGCAGAGGTGGCTCCGCTGGCGAAAGTCGGCGGTCTGGCGGATGTGGCAGGTGCGTTGCCAAAGGCGTTGCGGGCGCTGGGGCACGATGTGCGAATCGCAATGCCTTGCTACCGCATGATCGAAAAGAACCCCAACTACTCCGTGCGAACCGTCGTGAAGAGCCTGCCCGTGCCCATGAACCCCATGACCACGGAAGAGGCAATTATCCGTCGCACCAGCCTCAACGACGGCACGCCGGTGTATCTGGTAGGTCACCAGCACTACTTCACCGATGCGACCGAGTCGAAGAAGGTCTACGCGATGGAACCCGATCCATACATCTTCTTTGACCGCGCTATCCCCTTCATGCTGGAGGCGCTCGACTGGATGCCGGATATCATTCACGCGAATGACTGGCACACGGGCTTCGTGCCGGTGTACATCCGGGTGCTGCACGCGCACCAGCCGGAATGGCAGAAGGTAGGACTGGTGTTTACCATTCACAACCTGGCGTATCAGGGTGAGTTCGGATACGACCTGCTGTGGAAGGCGGGACTGCCCGAGTGGCTGTACCACTACGAGCACCTCGAGTTCTACGGACGTGTCAACTTCCTCAAAGGCGGCATCGTGTACTCCGATATGGTCAACACCGTCAGCAAGACCTACGCCAGGGAGATTCAGACTCCGGAGTACGGCTGCCGTATGGAGGGGCTTTTGCAGTACATCGCGTCGCAGGGAAGGCTGGAGGGCATCCTGAACGGCATCGACTACGACGAGTACAACCCTGCAACCGACCCGCGCATCCCCGCCCACTACAGTGCGGACGACCCGTCCGGCAAGGCGGGGTGCAAGGCGGCTCTGCAAAAGGAGTGCGGTTTCCCTGCCGACCCACACGCTCCGGTCATGGGCATGATTACCCGCCTCGCCGACCAGAAAGGATTGGACCTGATTGCACCGATTGCAGGCAAGATACTCGACATCGGCTTCCAGTTTGTGGTGCTGGGCACAGGCGATCCGCGCTACGAGCAGCTGTTCACCGAGCTGGCGCAGAAACATCCGCAGCAGATGAAGGCGTTCATCGGATTCGACCCCGATCTCGCCCAGCGCATCTACGCCGGTAGCGATATGTTCCTGATGCCTTCGCGCTTCGAACCCTGTGGCTTGGGGCAGCTGATGGCACTGCGATACGGAACCATCCCCATTGTGCGCAAAACCGGTGGATTGGCGGACACCGTGCAAGAGTTCTCGGCGCGCACAGGCAAAGGCAACGGCTTTGTTTTCGAGCCGTACGATTCCACGGAGCTGCTGAAGACCATCAAGCGCGCGCTGAAGACGTATCAACAACCGGAACTCTGGAAGAGACTGGTAGATACCGCCCTGCGACAGGACTTCTCGTGGAAACATGCCGCAGGCGAATACGCTCAGTTCTACCTGCGTGCGCAGCAGCAGCGCAAAGCCAGCGTGGAGGCGGCGTAGCGTCTACCCCGAAGGTTTGGGGAAGGGCGAGCCCACGGTGAAGCAAACGCCCGGCATTTGGAGGCGTGTACAGGTCGGCTCTCCCTCCCCTGCGCTGACGTGGAGCGCTTACCGAACTGGTAATCGCAGGCACGCTATGTTATACTAAGGATTGCGGCGGAGTTCGTCATGAGTGCAAGTCGGCTGACGTGGCTGGTGGCTTTGTGGGGCGCGTTGTGGACATGGCTGCTGGCAAGCTGGAGCGGCATCTCGCTTGCCACAAGTCTTCTGCGCGCCGCAACCGTTTTCGTGATGCTTGCTGCGATGTTAATGGTGTTTCAGGTGATACTTGCCGCTACGCGAAGCGCACAGAAGCCCGCTGACGACCGACCTGCCGAGCACGACTCCCCCGCACCTGAGAGCTCGGAAGACATAGAAGCGGAGAACCAGAAGGCTGCCTAGGCAACCGCAACAGTGCGCCGGCTAGCGGCAATCACTCTCAGAGGAGAACAGGCAGGTCATGCCGACAGCGGAGATGGACAAAGCGTGGGAGCGATACAAACGCTATGGAGACCCGCAGGCACGCAGCCAGATTATCGAGCGCTATGCCTATCTGGTGAAAATCACCGCCGGACGTGTGGTCAGCTCGCTCCCACCCACGCTGGACCGTGAAGACCTCGTGAGCGCCGGTATCATGGGGTTGATTAAGGCGGTAGACCAGTTCGACCCATCACGGCAGGTAAAGTTCGAGACCTATGCCATCGCCCTCATCCGGGGAGCCATTCTCGAGCTGCTGCGTTCGGAGGACTGGGTGCCCCGGTCAGTGCGAGACCGCGTCAAACAGCTGGAACGCACCTACTCCGCTCTCGAGTCGCGCCTCGGCAGACCCCCCTCCGAAGAGGAAATCACCGAAGCGATGGGCATCCCCCTTGAAGATTATCACCAGCTGCTCTGCGATGCCGGACGCACCAACCTGCTCTCTCTGGATGATCTCATCCTGGGGTCTCAGGACGCCAGCGATAACCTGCACATCTCCGACGTCATCTCGGATACCGCTGCCGACCCCATCGCCGAAGTGGAACAGCGCGAAATGCGACGCCTGCTCGCCGAGGCGATCGAGCGCCTTCCTGAACGCGAGCGCCTCGTCATCGCGCTGTACTATTATGAGGGTCTGACCTTCCGCGAAATCGGTAAGGTGCTCGGCGTATCCGAGTCGCGGGTTTATCAACTGCACACGCAGGCGGTGCTGAGGCTGCGCAACTACCTCCAGCGCGATGCTGGCATGTTCCGCTCCGACTGGTAAGCCCTGCCGCCCTCCACCTCAGAGACTATCTGTACCAGCCAAACTCCTCGAAAGACTCGTACATCGCCACGATGTTTTCCCATGGCACGTCGGGACCGATCTCACCGTGCAGGATAAGCCCGCCGTTGAACCTTCCGAAGGTCTCTACGGTCTCCTTCACGTGCGCGCGCACCTGCTCGGGCGTGCCGAAGGGGATGATGTACTGGCGATCCAGGTCGGAGCGCACACACACCCTGCCAGCCAGCTTCTCCTCCAGCAGCTGACGCGGCATCAGCGGATGCTGAGGGTTCAGAACATCCACCCCGATCTCCATCAGGTCGTCCCAGATGTCCACCGTCCAGCCGTCGGTGTGGAACAGGATATGCTTGCCGGCGTCCTTCACCACGTCGAACATCCGTTTGTAGCGCGGCTTGAAGAACGATCGCCACTGCCGTGGTCTGATGAGCAGGCGGTCCTGCGCGCCCCAGTCATCGGCGAATGCGATGGCATCTGCACCAGCCCTCAGCCACCGGTGGATGTGCTGAATGTTCCAGTCTACAATGCGGTCGGCGAGCTCATGCAGAGGCTCTGGCTCTTCCGCCAAATCTATGAACAGCTGTTCACTGGTTCTCAGCCACTGTAACCGTTCGAACAGGATGAATCCGCCCGGCGCGCTGAACCAGTCGCGGTTCGGGGACCTCAGCTGCTTTGCAATGCCTACGAATGCGCTGTCGTCCGGTACAGGAGGGAACTGGTAATGGTGCAGGTCATCCCAGCTCTTGATCGGCGCCTCTTTCACCTCGCCTGCACTGTAGCCTTTTCGCCTGAGCCATCGGCTCCCCCACTCGTCCATGTACTCCTCGATGTCGCTGTCGATTTGCGGCTCGGGCGGGATAGAGAAGTGGCGCCCCCCGAAATCGTCCGGATGCGAGTTCAACAGGTCGACGAGCTTCTGCCCATGCCTCCAGAACGCTCCGGGAAAGACGGCGTGCTGAAACGGGATGCGGTCGGGACCACGAAACTCGATGGCAGCTAGCACCCGTTGACGTGATGTCATCACGTTCCTCCTGCGTGCAGATGTTGGTTAGGCGATTCGTGGCTGGATGTCCCATTCCTGCGCCTTGTTTGGCAAGGCACACGGGTGCCGTTCGGCTCACCAGGAGGTTCGCCCTCCAGGAAGCGGGCACCCCCAATCCCCTGCAGGGCGAGGCTCCTGCCGAGCCGTGCCTGTTCGTGTGCGGGTGGTCTTGCCAGCTCACAAGGAGGTTCGCCCTTCAAGTCCTCCGTGTCATTGCGAGAAGCGAAGCGACGAAGCAATCCCCTTCGATTGCACATGCACACTCATGGCACGCTCACACCCCCCTGCTGCCTCCCGTCCGCTAACCCCCGGCAGGAGCGAGCACCCGCTGCGCTGTCTCCGCCATCTGTCGCGCGAGGGTAGCACCCGGCTCGCGGGTCAGCCGCTGCACGAAGAGGTCTGCCAGCGTGAAATAGTACCAGCGCTGCACGGGCATCGGCGCTTTGAAACGTTCCCACAGCTCCACGCCGAGTACTCGAACGCCATCCTCCATCGCCAGCAGGTTGTCCAGCTTGTCCGCGCAGGCGACCAGCAACACCGCCTCGTCCTGCACCTCCTGCAAATGCGTGACACTATGACGTTTCCGCGCCTCCCACGGCTGCGAACGATCTTGCTCCGTCACCTGCTCCACCAGCCACGCCACCCTCTGCCCGAACCGCTCTCGCAGCTCGTCGCTGGTGGTCTGGGTATCCTCCAGGGTGTCGTGCAGGAAGCCCGCGATCGCCACCTCGTCCGGGCAACCGTGTTTCATCAGCAGGTACCCGACGTTCAGCGGGTGCAGCACGTAGGGAATGGTGGTGCCCTTGCGCACCTGTCCACGATGCCGCTCGACTGCGAACGCGATGGCTTCGTACAGCATCCGCCTCACCTCCCCCGTTTACACCGATTGTACCAGAGCGCAACGGGAAGGTGGATTTGCTCTCGGGCAGCGCGAATGATGTGATAGATACGGATTGCAAGCCGAGGTTGTCATCATCTGCAGCGGCTGGAGGAGCAATATGGCAGAAACGAAAAAGGGCGCGCATTGCCTTCGTGGGGTGTGGAGGACATGCCACCCACTCTCTCTTCCCGGCGATACACCAGATACCGGAAATGGAGCTGGTGGCGGTGTGCGACCTGCGCGAGGAGCTGGCTCAGCGTAACGCCCGATGGTTCGGCGCCCTGCGCTGGTATACGGACGTCGCCACCATGCTTGGCAACGAGGAGCTGGACGGCGTGGTGGTTGTCGGACCGCCGCAGATGCACTACGAAGTTGGCAGACAGTGCCTAGATGCGGGATTGCCCATCTTTGTGGAGAAGCCCTCTGCGGTATCGTATGCGCTGGCGCACGAACTGGCTCAGCACGCCGAACAGAAGGGATTGTGGGGCGCGGTTGCCTACATGAAGCGCTTCGCAGTTGGTTACGAGCTGGCGAAAGCGATTGCCAGCCGAACGGAGGAATTCGGCGAGGTGACGGTAGTGGAAATCCGTTTCTCGAACGGTCCCTACCCGGCGATATGGGGTATCCAGCGCGCGACGGAGGCGTTTCTCATCGGGCAGGCGGTGCACCTGTTCAACCTCGCCCGGTACTTTGGTGGAGAGGTGCGCGAGGTATATGCCCGCCTGCATGAGGTCAGCGAGAACCGCTTCGGCTACGCCATCACCCTGCAGTTTGCCAGCGGCGCACTGGGCATCTTGAACCTGAACGCGCTGGAGTCGCCCTCTTGGAAAATCCACGAGCGCATGGCGCTGACCGGAGTGGACTGCTGGCTGGAAGTGGAGGACATGCTTCGCCTGCGCTACCGACCACGCGGCGAGCCGGTGCCCAAACCGCCCATCGGCGGTAGAAACCAGTCGGTCGCATGGCAACCCGACTGGACAGAGGTGCTGCGTGTACACGCGGTGGGCTGTTTCGGCTACATGGGGGAACTGCAAAACTTCGCCCGATGCTGCCTGGGTCTGGAGACGCCGCGAAGCACGCTGTGGGATGGTGCGAAGGACCTGCAACTGGCTGAAACCGTGTGGCTCAGCGCACAGACCGGACAGGTCGTGCCCATCGGCTAAGACACCACAGTATGTGAGGGGGGTAGACACACTGCTTAGATATACTGCAGGACATCCGCGACGGCGTGCCAAAGAGTAGGCGTGTAGTCAATTCAGGGTTCGGATGGAGCAGGTGTATGGAACATGCCAGCGCGCCGATTCTGGTGGCGATTGCGCTCTTCTCGTCGCTGATCCTGTGGAATATCTTCACCGCACGGCGAGGCAAAGCGGGATTCATCCGTCGCATTCCGGGCTTGAATGAGATCGACGAAGCCATCGGACGGGCGACGGAGATGGGGCGCCCGATGGTTTTTCATCCTGGCGTGGGCGAAGTGCAGAACGTGGGCACGCTGGCGGCGCTGGGAGTGCTGGGTCACGTCGCACGCAAGGCAGCCCAGATGGGCACGCGTGTGATTGTCACCACGGCGATCCCGGTGGTGGTACCCGTCGCCGAGGACATTGTGAAGCAGGCATACATGCAGGCAGGGCGCCCAGAGCTGTTCAACTCCGAAGACATTCGTTTCCTCGCCGCGTCTGGCGACCAGCTGGCGCTAGCCACTGCCAATGTGATGGAGCGCGAAAAAACCGCCGCCCACTTCTTCTTCGGCATGTATGACTACACCTCGCTACTGCTTACCGAACCCGGACAGCGCACAGGAGCCATTCAGATCGCCGGCACTGACCAGTACTTCCAGGTGCCCTTCTTCATCGCCAGCTGTGACTACACGGTGATTGGGGAGGAGCTGTACGCCGCCAGCGCCTACCTCACCCGCGAACCGACCATGCTGGGCAGCCTCATCGGGCAGGACTACTCCAAAATCATCGTGCTGGCAGTGATACTGCTGGGTGCGCTCAGCGTCACCTTCCTCGGTAGCCAGAACCCGATTGTGCAGATACTGGGGGCGACTCGCTAGCCATGACCAAACGTCGTTTTATCGCGCTGGTGACCTTCCTTGCGGGGCTATACTACTTTCTGGAGTTCGTCGTTCCCCCCACCGTCCCGTGGCGCACCCTGCGGGGCGAGGTGGTTTCGGTAAGCGATACCACCCTGACACTGCTTGTGGATGGAGCCGAACGCCAGGTGACCCTCCTGCCCAACCTGATCGCCTACCGCGAGCGCCCGAACGGTGCTCCGGAACGCGTGGAGATACAGCAGCTTCGTCCGGGTGACCGTGCCTCGGTCGGACCGAGCACCTATCTATCGGACTACATCACCTCCGTCAACAACTTCTTTATCGTGCTGGGCTCGATGGCGTGGGGCATGGGACTGATCAGCCTCGCGATGGTGCATTCTGGCAACATCCGCCGCCGCAGACCCGAGTGGTACGGTAGCGTGCTCTTCTTTATCGCGGTCGCAGGCGGAATGGTTGCAGGGCTGGGTTACGGCAGGGAAAGCGGCTGGCTGAAAGAGGCAAACGACGTGGTGTTCAACTATCTGCTTCGCCCGATGAGCTCCACCGTGTTCTCCCTGCTGGCGTTCCACATGGCAACCGCTTCCTACCGCGCGTTTCGCATCAAATCTGGCGAGGCGGCGCTGATGATGGCGTCGGCGTTTGTGGTCATGCTGGGTCAGATACCTATTGGCATGTGGTTGACGCACGGACTGCCCTCCTTCCTGCAGCTGCCCGTGATGGCGCAGTGGGTGCTGTATATCGCGAACTCGGCGGCAGTTCGCGGCATGTGGTTCGGCATGATGGTGGGTGCCATCGCGGTGGGCCTGCGCTTCTGGCTTTCGCTGGAGCGCGGAGCATTCTTCGACAGGGAGCTTTGACCGCGTAAGGAGCGAACGACCATGGCTGAATGGCTGAGCAAATTGCAGACGATCGATCGCCGATGGATATACCTGTCCATCTGGATAGCCTGCGCGCTACCCTTCGTGGTGAACATCAAGCTGCCCGTGTATGTCTCGCCGGAGACACGCCGACTGTATGACTTCATCGAGCAATGCCCTCCCGATAAAGTGGTCATGGTGGACAGTGCGTGGGACGCAGGCAGTCAGGGAGAGAACTGGGGGCAGGTGGAGGTAGTATTCGAGCATCTGTTCCGCAAGCGCATTCCGTTCATCGTCACCGCGGTGGAGGTCACACCGCTGGGACCCCAGTTCGCCGATAAGGTGATTGAAAAGCTGGTGCGTGAGAAGTTTCCCGACCGCAAGTACGGGGTGGACTGGGTGAACCTGGGCTACACCAAGGGCGGCTGGCAGGCGATGCAGCAAATCGCCAAAGACATCCGCCAGCAATACCGAAAGGACTCGCGCGGCTACTCGCTGGACGACGCCGAAAAGCTACCCTTGATGCAGAGGGTGCGCAATATCGAGGACATCTACCTGATCTATTCCGTCACCTACTCCCCTCTCGAGGATTGGATACCCTTTGTGCACGGGATGTACGGCACACCCATCGCCTTTGGTTGCGCGGGTATTCAGTCCACCACCTACTACCGTTACCTGCTGTCGAGGCAGCTGGTGGGGATGCTGGTCGGGGTACGCGGAGCGGCGGAATATGATGCGCTGCTTCACCCTGACCTGCGCGACCGCAACAGCATGGGCACGAAGCTGATCGTTCCGCAGGCGTTTGGACATCTGGTGATCATTGTGGCGGTGGTTCTGGGTAACGTCGGCTACTTTGCTGCCCGTAGGAGGAGAAGCTGATGGAAGGCGCAGAGGTATGGCAGATCTGGCTGGCTGCGATTGTCACGCTGGGCATCTATTCCTATCTCATCAGCGACAATAAGCTGTACCGCCTTCTGCTGAACGTGATGATCGGGCTGGGCGTAGGCTACAACTTCATCATCATGTGGAAGCAGGTGCTCGCCCCCCTGTGGTGGGAACCGATGACGCGCGGTTTCGCCGCGGTGTTCAACGGCTTCGCACCGGGCAGCGCAGGTGCGTTGTGGGTGCTGGTGGGCTTGTTGGGCACGCTGTGGTACTTTCAGTTCAGCCGGAAATATCTGTGGCTCTCGCGCATCGTCATCGGTATGACGCTGGGCGCCGGTGCGGGCGTGGTATTCAAACAGCAACTGCTGATGAACATTCCACAGATTACCGACTCGTTTCGCCCCTTTATCGCCCGCGCGGACGGCACACCGCTGGTGGGTGGAAGCGCCGCACCTCTCTCGCTGTGGATGTCACTGAACAATATCATCTTCGTGGGCACCATCGTGTGTGTGATGGTGTACTTCTTTTTCTCGTTCGAGCACAAATGGGCGCCCGTGCGCCACACCGCCCGGCTGGGACGCTGGTTGTTGATGATCAGCTTCGGCGCCTTCTTCGGCAACACGGTGATGACCCGTATGGCAGTGTTTCTGGAACGACTGCAGTTCCTGCTGAGAGACTGGCTGCACGTCGGCGGTTTCTGAAATGGCTTGCCCTGAAACCCTTTCTTCGGGCATAATAGAGCTGGGGTGATACGCGATGGCGTTGCCAGCACAGGAGCAGGTCAAACTCAGCTACCAGCAGTTTCTGGAGCAAGTAGACGAAGACACCCTGGCAGAGTGGGTGGACGGGGAGGTAGTGTATCTGTCTCCGGCTAATCTGGAGCATCAAGACATTGCGGGTTTCCTTTCTTCAATCCTGCGCGCGTTCGTGGAGAGGCGTCAGCTGGGCAAGGTGGTGGTCCCACCGTTTCAGATGCGCCTGTTACGCATCGAGCGTGGTCGCGAACCCGACCTCCTTTTCGTGTCCAGTGAGAACCTCCACCGTCTGCGCGATACCTGCCTGGAAGGCGGCGCCGACCTGGTGGTGGAAATCACCTCACCGGAGAGCCTTCTGCGCGACCGTGGCGAGAAATACGCCGAATACGAGCTGGAAGGCATCCGCGAGTACTGGGTGATTGACCCCGATGCCCGCCGCGCCGACTTCTTCGTGCTGGGCGAAGACGGTCGTTACGAGCGCCGACGCGACGACGCCGACGGCGTGTACCACAGCGAGGTGCTGAAAGGGCTACGGTTGCCGGTGCGATGGTTGTGGGAGCGCCCGCCGCTGATGGAAGCGATTCAGGCGTTTGACAACGGGTAGTGGCCGTGCTATAATAGGAAGACGGTTGGGGCGGTTGGCGCAGCGGGAGCGCGCCTCGTTGACAACGAGGAGGTCAGTGGTTCAAATCCACTACCGCCCACCATTCCCCCAACTTATTGCGCGTTACTCGCGTGAACCTCCAGATGGTGTCCCATATCGCCACCAGCCGCACAATCGCGAAGGTGTCCCCTCGAACTGCTCACCTCATCGGCTATAGTGGTGGAACAGCTCCAGGCACTCCTTCAGTTGCTCCCGGATAGGGATGTGTTGCGGGCAGTGCGCCTCGCATTCGCCGCAGTCCAGACAGGCGTCCGCCTTCTTGCCCTTCACCCAGCGCGAGCCAATAGCGTGGTAGTGCTGGTAAGCATATTCCTTTAACCCGTACACCCGATAGTAGTTCATCGCCTGAAAGATGTGTGAGATGTTTACCTCCTCTGGACAGTAGGGCAGGCAGTAGTTACAACCGGTGCAGTACAGGTCTGCCAGCCGCTTGTTTTCCTCGACGGCGGCGTTGATAGCCGCGACCTCCTCGGGGGTGAGGGGCGCCATGTTCGAAGCAATCGCGGCGTTCTCCTCTACCTGCTCGATGGTGCTCATACCTGAGAGCGCACAATCCACGTTGCGGTTCGCAAACACAAAGCGGAAAGCCAGCTCCGCACTGCTGTGCACTCGGACGCCCCAGCGCTCTGCAGTTTCGCGTGGAAGCCCAGCCAGCTTGCCTCCGCCAACCGGTCCCATCACCACCGTGCCCAGCCCCCTCGACTTCGCGTAAGCCAGTGATTCTTCATTGGCGCGGTCGAGCAGATTGTACTGGCACAGCACCGACGAGAAGATGCCCAGGTCAATCAATTGCATCATCGCCTCGGGCTTATCGTGGAACGAGAAGGAGATGTGACGGATCAACCCCTCTTCCTTCGCCCGAAGCGCCTCCCGAATGAACTCATCGCGTCTGTCGTGCTTCAGAAACCACTCCCCGATGCCGTGAAAGTGATAGAAGTCTATGTGGTCAGTGTCCAGCTTGCGCAGCTGGATTTCCAGCAACTCACGGTAGCCCTTCTCATTGCCAACAGGGTACTTGGTAGAGACATGTACTCTATCCCGCCAGCCCTTCAGCGCCTTCCCAACCACGACTTCGCTCTGACCGTCTCCATAGAACCATGCGGTATCGATGTAGTTCACGCCCAGTTCAAATGCACGATGAATGAGCGCAATCGCCTTCTCCTCGTCCACCACATGGCGACCGTCCACCTCGGTCATGGGCAGGCGCATCGCCCCAAATCCCAGCCGCGAGATGCACGCCCCGGTGCGACCGAAGTCTCTGTATTCCATCCGTCCCATACCCCTTTGTTGCCTGGCTATCATCATGTTTATTATACACTCTCAATACAACGAACATCAAAAGTTCATGGCATTTAGTATACAGAAATCACTCAGACACCCATCCGAAAGAGGGTTCATTGGGGTCTCGAAGCGGTGAACACGGAAGTAATCAGTTCATGCAGGTTAGGAACAATAGCGTTCCACCCCTTAAACCAACCTTAAACTCTCCTATCGTATAATGAAAAATGCAAATACAATAATACGGGAGGTTGGCTATGAAGTCGCGCGGCTTTACGCTTATCGAACTGCTGGTGGTTATCGCAATTATCGCGATACTGGCAGCGATCCTGTTCCCGGTCTTTTCTCAAGCGCGGGAAAAGGCGCGCCAGACCACCTGCGTGTCAAACGCCAAGCAGATCGGTCTTGCGATCCTCATGTATGCAAACGACTACGACGAACGGTACCCGCATCAGCAATGGCGTGACTGGGGTGACCCGGTAGTTCCGGGGCGTCGGCGCGGGTGGACAATGGACATTGCACCGTATGTGAGGGCTGGTCAGTACGGAACCTCTGGGCACGGTGCGGCTCGCGGTGTTGGAGGCATCTTCATCTGTCCGTCGCACCCCGACCCGAAGCAGGTGTTCCACTACGGAGTACACGAGGCTCTGTTCCGGGGCTGCTGGTGGGGTAGCCCCAGTGAAATCGGACCGTGCAACGACGTTTCCGCTACCCTAGCCGAGATCGACCGCCCAGCACAGGTAGCGATTGTGCTGGAGAAAGGACGAGCCGATTTCCAGACCATACAGCCGGACGGAACCTCGAACTCGTGGCCCTTCTTCATGGCGCAGGGTCATGTGTGGGCATGGGAAAACCCTGCGGCGGGTTGGCCCAATGGACCGGCGAACCAGAACGCGACGGGGCTCTCCTACCCCAATCCAGACCGCGATTGGTCTCCAGGCACGTGGGACTTTCGCTGGCCCCATTCTGCTGTGATGCCAAGGTTCCGGCACAGCGGGCACTGCACCACCATATTTGCTGACGGACACGCCAAGGCGATGGCACGAGGTCGGCTAAACTGGGTCGACCACATCGAGGTGCCCGGACGAACCGGCTGGTAGCAATCGTGACATAGCCTGAGAGTGCGTTTCTCAGCCTCAGATGGCGAGTGTCATCTGAGGCTGTTCGCTTCGCTTTACCCTTTGCAGCTTGCCTCACACCCATCGCAGGAACATCCCAGAGCCAGCGCGAAGTGAATACAAACTGAGCATCGCCGGAGGAGAGCAGCCATGCCCGTACCCGCATCCGTGACTCGCGCCCTCGCCAGAGGCATAAACCTCAGCCACTGGCTGTCTCAACACCCGCTGGACGAGCCACACCTGCAGTCTTATATTGGCGAGCGCGACTTTGCCCTCATCAAGCGGTTGGGTTTTACCCACGTACGGCTGCCGATAGATACCGCCCTGCTTCAATCGCCAGATGGTAGCCTGCGTGAAAGCGGTTTCGTTTACGTCGATCGGGCGCTGGACTGGGCGCGGGCAAACCGCCTGGGGGTGGTGATTGACCTGCATCCGGTGCCTGCACCGAAAATCGCGCAGGACACCACCGCCTATTCTCACTTCGAGAATCTGTGGACCGCTATCGCACGTCGCTATCTGCCAAGACCGCTGGATGTGGTGTATGAACTGCTGAACGAACCGGTGGAACCCAACCCACAGGCGTGGCGGGAAACCTCCATCAAACTGGTACGCGCCATCCGCGCCGTGGACCGCCGCCACACGATCATCGTCTGCGGGCACAACTGGAGCGGTCCCGATGACCTGCCAGCCATCCGCCCCATCGAGGACGACAACATTGTCTACACCTTCCACTTCTACCTGCCACACGAGTTCACCCACCAGGGAGCGACCTGGGGTAGCGCGCACTGGCGACCGATGCGCAATGTGCCCTACCCGCTCACGACGGACAACGTGCAGACTGTTCTGGCAGGGCTGCCTGACAACTCGGCAACCTCTCTGCGGCGGCTGGCGCAGGAGCGTGTGGATATCACATGGATCGAACGGCGGATGAAGCCGGTGCTGGACTATCAACAGCAACACCGCGTGCCTCTCTACTGTGGAGAGTTCGGCGTGTACCGCGCCTACTCGCCGCCCGAGTCGCGCTATCGCTGGTTGTCCGACGTGGTCAAAACGCTGGAGGCAAACCGGATTGGCTGGGCGATGTGGGACTACAAAGGCGGCTTCGCCCTGCTTGAGACGGACAAGCCAGAGCCTCGAGCCGACCATGGAGTCTTGCGCGCGCTGGGATTGGGTTAACCCCGCAGGGGTGCTTCGCAAAGCAAGCATCACCTTGACAGTGAAAGCACCCCCTCTGTATACTATTCAGGGTAAAAACAGGGATTTGTTGGTATCCTACTGCCGATTACAGGAGGGTCTCCTCACTTGGAACGGATTACTATCACCGGGGGCATGCCCTTACAGGGTGAAGTCTGCGTGAGCGGAAGCAAGAACGCCGCGCTTGCCATCATGGCAGGGGCGGTTTTGGCATCTGAACCTGTCATCCTGCATAACCTCCCCCGTATTACAGACATATACACCATGATGGCAATGCTGCGCCGCCTGGGTACGGTGGTGGAGTTCATTCATCCACGCTCTCTGCTGATCGACGCCAGCCGCATCAGTTATCTGGAGGCACCGCACAATCTGGTTACCCGCATGAGAGCATCGTTCAGTGTCACCGGACCGCTGGTGGCTCGCTTTGGCTTCGCAAGGGTACCCCTGCCCGGTGGATGCGATATCGGCGCCCGCCCGGTGGACTTTCACATCAAGGGCTTGCGCCTGCTGGGCGCGCGTGTGGAGATGGATGGCGACTTCGTTACCGCAGAGGCAGGACGACTGAAAGGCAACACCATTTATCTGGACTACCCCAGCGCCGGCGCCACCCAGCACCTGATGACCGCAGCCGTGCTTGCGGAAGGCACCACGGTCATCGAAAACGCCGCGGAAGAACCAGAGGTGGTGGACCTGGCGAAGTTTCTTATCGCACTGGGCGCGCGCATCGACGGGCACGGTACCCGGCGCATCACCATCGAAGGGGTGTCCCGCCTGCGCGGCGGCGAGTACACCATCATCCCAGACCGACTCGAGGCTGGCACCTATGCCATTGCTGCTGCCATGACCCGTGGCAGTGTGCGCATCGTCAACGCGAACGCCGAACACATGACGCCAGTCCTGATGAAACTGCAGGAGGCAGGGGTGCAGGTCGAAGCCGGCGAAACCGGCGTGCACGTCCAGCTGCACTCCCGACCCAGAGCGGTGAACATCAAAACCATGCCCCACCCCGGCTTTCCCACTGACATGCAGCAACCAATGACCGCCCTGCTGTGCGTGGCAGACGGCGTCTCCATCGTATCCGAGACTGTCTACGAACGACGCTTCCGCTATGTTCAGGAGCTGCACAGAATGGGGGCGGATATCGAACAGGAGAACCGCACGGCGGTGGTGCACGGTGTGGAGAGACTATATGGCGCCACGGTGCAGGCGACCGACCTGCGGGCTGGCGCTGCACTCGTCATCGCGGGTTTGGGCGCGGAAGGGGATACCACCATCGAGGACGTCCACCACATCGACCGCGGCTACGAGGACTTGGTCGCCAAACTGCAGTCGCTGGGGGCACAGGTGGTTCGCCTGAGCGATGAGCCTGTTGCGAGCGCTGTCGAAGAGGTGCCGGTGTGTTCCGTTTGACGCCTGAGCTGGGCATCGATCTGGGAACGGCAAATATCGTGGTCTACCTGCGTGGAAAGGGCATCGTGCTGCGCGAGCCTTCGGTGGTCGCCATCTCCACCAAAAACAAGAAGGTACTGGCTGTTGGCGAGGAGGCGCGCCTGATGCTCGGACGCACTCCTGGGCATATCGTCGCCATCCGCCCCCTGTCGGACGGGGTCATCGCCGACTACACCACCACCGAGAAAATGCTGGAGTACCTCATTGCGAAGGTGTGCGGCAAGCGACGTTTTCTCAAACCGCGCGTGCTGGTGTGTGTGCCCTCAGGAGTGACCAGTGTGGAACGCCGGGCAGTGATCCAGGCGGCACGCGAGGCAGGCGCCGGTGAGGCGTACACGATCGAGGAGCCGATGGCAGCAGCCATCGGCGCTGGCTTGCCCATCAGTATGCCCGGTGGCAACATGGTGGTGGACATCGGCGGCGGCACCACCGATGTGGCGGTGATCTCGCTGGAAGGAATCGTCATCAGCCGATCGGTTCGGGTGGGCGGTAACAAGATGGACGAAGTCATCAGCCGCTACATCCGCGCCCAGTACAACCTGATGATCGGCGAGCGAACTGCCGAAGAAATAAAGATTAAGGTTGGCTCTGCCTATCCGTTGGAAGACGAGTTGCAGATGGAGGTTCGCGGGCGTGACCTGATTGCCGGTCTGCCCAAAACGATTACCGTCACCTCCGAGGAGGTTCGTGAGGCGCTGCAGGAGCCGATCAACGCCATCGTGGAGCGGGTGCGCTCGGTGCTGGAGGAGACTCCTCCCGAGCTGGCAGCAGACATCATCGAGCGCGGGATCACCCTCACCGGCGGCGGCGCACTGTTGCGCGGAATGGACAGACTGCTAGCGTCGGTGACCAACATCCGGGTACAGGTAGCGGAAGACCCGCTCTCCTGTGTGGCTATTGGCACCGGGCGCGCTCTGGAGGAGTTTGCCGCTATTCGCGAAAGCAACGTGGTGTCGGCAGAGTTCTAAATCAGGAGGAGGTATTCTCAATGTTCCGCACGGCTTGCATAACTGGCGCTCTCGCTGTCGTTCTCGCCACGCTACCCGTCCTCGCGCAGGATACACAGTTTAAAGATGTGCCTCCCGATCACTGGGCGGCGTCCGCGGTCAAGGAAGTGGTTGCTAAGGGCATCATGCAGGGGTTCCCCGACGGCACCTTCCGCGGAAACCAGCCCGTCACCCGATACGAGCTGGCAGTTACGCTGGCGCGATTCATGCGGCAGGTGGAGGAAAGTCTGAAAGACCTTAAAGCCCGCACGCCAAGGGTGTCTATTCCCGTACCCGTCAAGCCTCAACACTGGGCGTTCAAAGACCTGCAGTTTCTCGTCAGTCACGGCTACGTCGGCGAGGAGTCGCCGCTCCTGCGCGACCTCTCGAGACCCGTTGACCCCGACACGGTCAGTGCCGTGCTCGCCCAGGCGATGATCGGGCTGGTGGATCGCTACACCATCTCCCCTGAGGACCTGGAGGTGCCGGAAGCGGGTCCGCCCTACCGAATGGACTGAGAAGCGCATCTGGAGGGAGAGGCTCTCCACAACCGGTGTGCGGAGGTGCCACCCTCCAGAACCTGAAACCTGCGACAAATACCTGATTTTTGACGAATGTTGTCAATGTGTTCCCAAAAAGTTTCATAGAGGCTTGACATCGCTACCCTCCTACGAATACAATTAACATAGGTCAGTAAGGGAGTGTTTGCAAAAATGAAACGCATGCGCAGTATCGCGACAGCATGGGCGTTGATTCTGTTGATGGCAGCTGGCGGGCACGCTGCTACCACCTTCACGGACACTGACCCCTATGGCATCAGTTACTCGGTCACAGTCAGCCAGTTATCCGGTAGCAACTACCACGTGTCTGTCACCATTAATACCAGCGGCTATGCCGGGTCGCACAACGCCTGGCTGGACTGGTTCAACCTGAAAATCTCGCCCGCTAATCCTGCCAGTGTGTCCGGCTTCACCCTGCCTGGGGGTTGGTCATACGCTGGCACCTCTGCCGGTAAGGTGGAGGTGCAATCGGCAGTGGTAGGGCCACCAGGCGCCTCGCCAGACGCAACCGACATCGCCCTACCGATTGGTGGTGGACCGGTCATTAACCTGTCCTATAAGGTAGACCTCACTGGGACAAGCCTGAAAACCGATGTGTGGCCCTATCAGGCGCGGTATATTTTTGCCAGTGGTCCTAATGGACACTACACGCAGACCATCGTGAGCCGCAAGCTGGAGCCGACTGCTGTAGCGATTCCAGAGCCGACCACCCTGATGCTGTTCGGTTTGGGGCTGGCGGCGCCACTGGTCGCTCGCCGGCGCACACGCTGAGGATCTGCAGGATACCCGTTGCGTAACCGAGGGGCAGCTCGTCGGGCTGTCCCCTGTTTTGCCCCTGTGGCAGGAACCTCCCGTCCACTATCGAACTGAACAGATATGAAGCGACAGAGCGCGCTGTGGGCAGGTATCGGTATCGTTCTCCTGACGGCTGTGGGACTGACCACCGCTCAACTCGCGGCGCAGAAAGACCCTCGCCGTTTTGTGCGGGTGTATGCTGTTCCGTCCTCGTCTGAAGCGCTGCTGGAATCCGCGCGACCCGGCGCACGAATGGTGCTTAGCTTCGGCGGTGCAAAAGCGGAGTGGTTCCGCACCCTGCGGTTGCTGGGGTTCTCGGTGTGGCAGTACGATACCGACCACCTCTCCAGCAACGAAGTGGCTGCTGGGCAGTGGGACTGGCGCGAGGCAGAAGAGTTGTACCAGCGTGCTCGTGAGGAGCAGTTCCTCTTCGCCGTGTTCCCCCATTTCGCTTTCCCCGCCAGATGGTACCTCGAGAAGGAGAAGCCTGCTCTGACGCGCTGTGTGGAGCACGATGAGGAGATACCCGCCCTGTCGCCGTGGGAGCCATTGTTTGCCAGCTGGCTCGACAGGCAATGGGCTGCGCTGGCGAAGCAGTTCGGCGGACCCTCTCCGCGCGTTGACGCGCTGGTGCTCGGCATCCACGGCGATTACGGTGAAGCGGGCCTGTTCACCGGTGCCCGAATCGCTTCCGCCGAACAGCGTGAGGACTGGCAGCGCCGCTTCGGCAAGACGCACAATCACAAAGGCTTCTGGTGCGCAGACGAAAAGGCAAAAGACAGCTTCCGGCGCTCCATGCTGAGAAAATACGGCGACCTCAACGCCCTCAATAAGGCGTGGGGAACCTCCTTCGCCAGTCAGGAGGAGATACGCTATCCTCGCTCCCACGCCGAAGGCAGGCGATGGTGGCTGGACTTCGTGGGATGGTACCAGAACGGTGTGACCTACTGGACAGATGTCACCTGCAGGCTATCCCAGCGCTACTTCCCGCGCACCCTGCGCATTGTGCCTATCGGCTTCCCGGACGAGGACGTGCGCTACGGCGCGGACCTCTCGGCGCTGGTGAAGGTGGCATCGCGCTACGGGGTGGCGGTACGCTCCACCCATGCGGGATACCTTCCCCTCGCCGACAACGAAAGCTTCATGCTGGCGCGCATCGCCTCCGCCTGTCGCTTCTACGGTGTGCCCCTGTATCTGGAGACGTCCGGCACACTGCAGGCTTCCAGACAGGTAGAGGTGTTGTTCCAGGCGATGGCGCAGGGAGCAGCGGGGCTATGCGACTGGGCGGTGAATCCCGCCACCAATGAGGCGGTGTACGAGGACAACCTGCGCCACCTCACCGTCGGCGTACCGGTGGTGGATGTGGCGATGTTCTTCCCGTCTACCGCCGTGCGGCTAGCTGATGTGGGCGAGGCGCCTACCATGCGCATAGGCTGTTCCAAAGCACGGGACCTCTTCGCTTTCGACATCGTGGACGAGCGCATGATCCGGGACGGGGCGCTGGAACGATACCGCCTGCTGATCTTCTGGGAGGGCACCGTCATCGAACAGGACGCGCTGGAAAAGATTGCCGAGTGGGTGCAGGCAGGCGGGGTGGCGGTGGCTTACGACTTTGGCAAGGTGAGCAGTGTGGAGGGCGACGGAAGCGCGTGGCGCAGGCTGTTCGGCTACGCGGGCAGTCTGCAGCCGCTGCGCCCCACTTTCCGCGGCGAGGTACCCGAAGGCGGCTACATCTTACGGATGGATGATCCGGCTTCCGCCAACTTCCTGCGCGGAGAGTGGTCTGCCCCGGAGAAGCAGGGTGAGCGGACATGGCAGTGGGTGGGCGCCAATGCTCAGGTGGAACTTCTGCTGAAGCCGGCGCAGTCATACAGCATCACCATCCGCGCCGCGCTGAGCGACGAGGCGAAGGGCGCACGCTATGCCGTTCGCTTCGCGCAGAACCTTTTGGGTTACCTCGACAGCCCCGGTGAGACAGTGTACAAGTTCGTGCTTCCGGCACAGTGGGTCAAAGCGGACAGCGCTCCCATCCTGCAGATAACCCCTGCCGGCGACACCCGACCCCAGCGTGGTTTGCGTGTGGCAGAGGTGCAGGTCACCGCTCTGGACAGCGCGGCTCCTCCGCTGGATAGCGCCCCCACCGGACGATATGTTTATCAGATTGATCCGCAGGTGCTCGCCACACGCTGGACGCAACAGCTGGGCAAAGGGCTATGTGTGTTCGTTCCGGTGCGTCGAGCGCAGGACGGCATCACCGCCTACGTGGAGGTGCTTCGTCGGCTGGTGTATCGCCTGTCGGATGTGGCGCCCGGTTTCCGCAACGCCCCACCGGTGGACAACGAGAGCGACGGCATATACACCGCCCTGCAAGCCAGCCGAATGGTGTTCTTCAACAGTACGTCACAGGCAGTCACCCATGAGCTTCGCCTGACGCGCGATGTCTTCTCCGCCTATCCACAGGTGCAGAATCCGCCGTCTGGCGCCATCCGGGTGCAGATACCCCCTCGGGGCATCGCCGTCGTCTCCTTCACCCCTCAGCCAGCAGAGCTATTACTGCAGTGTGAAGGCTTCACCGACCTGCGCGGTAACGCCAAACGCGCTGTGCCCGACTGCAGTCCCGGCTCCGGCGATACCTGTGTGTCCATTCCCGCGGGGAGGTCCATTCGCACGCGGTTTCCGGTGGAGATAGCGGGTAAATACAGCCTGTTCGTGCGGTGCGTGAGCGAAGGCAGGCTGACGGCTTCGCGCGTGGTGCTGAACGGCAAGCCGGTGCGTCTGGAGCCTGCTCCTGCAATGGAGGGCGTGGAAGCGTTGCGCTCGGAGGCGGTATCGCTCTCCAAAGGTGTCCACACGCTGGAGATCGAGGCAACCGCCCCGAAAGGGTGTCTGGCTGACTTTGTGATACTCAGCAATGACCCCACCATCGCTGGCTACCGGTTCGGGCGACGATAACCAGCGCACACACCAGCCGAACAGACATAAGGCGAACCAGCGCATGAGGGTGTTCAGTAGAGGCTCAGCGGCGCCTCTCCCCGTGTCGGGGAGAGGTCGGGAGAGGGGTTCAGGGCATTTGCTCAAGGCTCAGCGGTTGTGGTCTGTAAACCTAACCCCTGCCCCTTCCCTGCGAGGGAAGGGGAGGCAACAGCTGCCCTTCTCCCCCAGCTGGGGGAGAAGGGCAGCCGCGGGGATGAGGGCTAAGATTGCTCGCTAACGCCCGGAATGACAAGCCCTACGAGGCTCTCATCCCCCCTCTCTTTTCCGGAGAGGGGGGCAAGGGGGGGTGAGGTTTTCAGTCTCCCTCACCCCCAGCCCCTCTCCCGACGCTGCGGGAGAGGGGAGCCAACAGCGGGACGCCCAAGCCTTATCGCCCCTGTCCTTCGGGACGGGTGGGAGTTGAGAACAAGCAAGAAAGGAATAACCGCGATTTTCCCCGACGACACCGGAGATATCCCCGACGACGCCGGATAGGGCAGGATGTTTCGAAAAATCGTGGCACGGGCATCCTGCCCGTGTGGCAAAGCACGCAAGCTCCGTTGAGTCTCTTGGGCAAGATGCCCAAGCCACTCGGATTACGGTGCGCGACCGCCGACCCACGCCGATCCCTCCCCCCGATACCGCGCCCATCGGCAAAGTGGACACGCGCCATCGGCTGGAGCATCGGGTGGCGTTTTGGCATAGGGATGCGTCGGGTGGGCGTCGGGGCAAGCCTCGCGGGGTGGTAGCGTGCGAGGTGTGGCGGAAGGTGGGAGGCGCGCCTCCGGGCGGTTTGAGCGAGTGCGAGTTTGTGGGGGCGCCGTCGCGTTCGCCGTATCGGGTGGTCTATTAGGCGGATATGGCAGGCGAGATGGTGCATTATGTGTTGCGCTGGCGCACAACACGCGGAGAGGTGGGACCACTGAGCGAGACGATTAGTGCATCGGTGACAGGCTGAGGGCGAACCGAGCGAGACGCCTGCGCTCTTAGGATTCAAATTGCCTCACCCCTGATTGCGATACTCCAATGGCCCTTCTGGGAGGTGTGGCAGACCCCGCTCAAGAAGGTCATGGAGCGCGAAGCCATCGCCTTCATCATCGGGCGTACCGACTGGGAGTACATGAGCAACTGCTTCTGCATCGGCTACAAAATCGGCTTCCACTTCATCCGCACGAAAGCCGGCAACGCCAACGTGCTGTTGACGCAGTGCGGTTCGGATGTGGGTCCCGTAGCGGTGAAGGTGGAGAGCGTGATGGAGCACGCGGGCATCTCTTTCGTCAACGGGCAGATGATGGCAGGTATCGAGATCGAGGAGACCAACGCCGGACCGGTCAAGTTCACCGCCTGCGGATTCTGGGGCGTGGATACCACCGAAAGCCACGTGGTGCTGAAGGGCAAAGGGCACACCTTCTTCCACAACTGCCACTTCAACAACTGGGACAAGAAGCGGACGGGGTCGCCGTGCATCGTCGCGGAACGCGGCGGACTGACGGTGACCGGCTGTGACTTTATGGATAAAGGCAAGACGCACATCCGGCTTGGTCCTGACATCGACACCGCCGTCATCGTAGGCAACCGCTTCCGGGGCGAGGAGGGCATCATCAACGAGGCGGGCGAAAAGGCGCAGATCGGCATGAATGCCGTGACACCATGAAGCGCACCAGGAGTGAAGGTATCCTTGCGTTGATATCGCGGGAAGCGGAGTGCTTTCACTCCGCTTTGATAATCTCATCCCAGTCGTAAACCCCTGCGATGCGCCTGCCCGGCGGGACAATCAGGAACTCCTCATCCCACTCGCCGAACACCAGCTTGCGCAGCAGGCGCCCGCTGCCCTCCAGTATCACCAGCTCTTTGCCGTCCTGCTGTGCCAGCGCCCGGCATCGCTCCAGCGCGTTCAGGTGACGGATCTCCGGCAGGTCGATGAACACCACCCGGTTTCCCTCTGCCATGCGGATGCTCTCCTGAAGCGTCTCGAAGATGTACCTGCCGTTCTCCTCGCCGTATTTGGCGATGTACTCCTGTAGCGTGCCATACAGTCCGTCTGCAGATGCCATACCGGAATCGCGCGTGTATGCGCCGTCGCGTTCCAGATATCCCAGCGCCGTGAACGGCGTGCTGGGCGCATCGGCAAAATGCTCTCTGAACCTCTCGCGCGAACCGAGGAACAGCGTGCAGCAATCGTGAGCGCGCGGGATCACCAGCTGGGTTCGCCGGGAGGTGAGATACAGCGTGGAGTTCCCGCACAGTCCGTAACCCAGCAGGATGGCGTCGTACTGCCTGGAGGATGCCTCCGACTCGTCGATGCGCGATTGTATCAGCACGCGCAAGCCATCGCTGTCATCGTGCGCGCCCTTAGGGGTGAACTCGAGATCGATGGTGTGTGGACTGTCCGCCACATATCGACACACCTCGCGGGTAAGCACCTCACAGGCAATCAGTTTCAGCAACATGGCGAAGGACACCTCAGCGCCTTTTCCCAGATTGTAACCTGTTTGGAATGCGATGTCAAAGAGTGGCGGCTCCTTTCGCCTGTAGCACGCACGAAGGGGATTGCTTCGTCGCTGCGCTCCTCGCAATGACACGAAGCGCGATGGGGATTGCTTCGTCGCTACGCTCCTCGCTTTGACACGAAGCGCGATGGGGATTGCTTCGTCGCTGCGCTCCTCGCAATGACACGAAGCGCGAGGGGGATTGGTTCGTCGCTGCGCTCCGCGCAATGACACAGAGTGCGAAGGGGATTGCTTCGTCGCGGCGCTCCGCGCAATGACACGGAGCGCGAAGGGGGATTGCTTCGTCGCTACGCTCCTCGCAATGACACTGGGGCGCGATGACCTTTAAGCCTTTCTTAAACACCTTCAGCAGTGCAGGGAAAGAAGCGGGGTTGGTATAATAGCGGTAATGGTAAGATATACGAGATTCTACCTGCGTGTCGCGAAGAGGGTGGTGAG
>CAKZNX010000030.1 GCA_937132045.1 uncultured bacterium | reverse complement strand
GTGCTGAAAGAGGCTCGGTAGCATCATCTTCGGCAGGGATAAGTCGAGTCCCCCTCCCCACGTCGGGGAGGGGGTTGCTTTATCGTGGCGCTCCTCGTTTGGAGGGCAGCGCGTCATTGCTTCGCCTGCCTTGGGGCACGCGAAGCAATCTCCCACAGCGCACACGAGGTGAAGGGGATTGCTTCGTCACTCCGTTCCTCGCAATGACACATTGCCCTCCGTGTCATTGCGAGCCTGCCCCCAAGGCAGGCGAAGCAATCTCCCACAGCTCACACGAGGTGAAGGGGATTGCTTCGTCACTCCGTTCCTCGCAATGACACACGAGGCGAAGGGGATTGCTTCGTCACTCCGTTCCTCGCAATGACACAGTGCCCTCCGTGTCATTGTGAGCCCGCCCGAGGCAGGCGAAGCAATCTCCCACGACTCACACGAGGCGAAGGGGATTGCTTCGTCGCTGCGCTCCTCGCAATGACACGGGAGGCAGGAGAGATTGCTTCGTCGCTGCGCTCCTCGCAATGACGCAAGACCTTTCTCAAACACCCTCTGAAGACCTTGACTCGCGCCTTAAGAAGGATGTATAATTCGGTTTGATAATTTTTTCTCAATCTAAACATCAGACGCGAGGCGAAGCGAGTGAAGGGCACAACCACCGCTCCACGCAGTATCATCGTACCACTGGCAAAACCCGCCCAGCTGGACGTCCGCGCTTACTGGCAGCTGAGCAAACCGCGCGTGACTTTGCTGGTGTGGTTGTCTGCTCTGGCAGCGGTGTGGCTACCGGGTGCACCGGTCTCTGCCTCGCTGTTGGTGTCTCTGGCGCTGGGTGTATGGCTGGTGGTGGCTTCCGCCAACGGGCTGAATCAGGTTCTGGAGTGGCACCATGATGCCCGAATGCCCCGCACCGCAACGCGCCCCATTCCCAGCGGAAGGGTAGGCGTGTGGGAGGCGGCGGTGGTCAGCACGACGTGGGGCGTAATGGGGGTCGCGGTGCTATGGTTTCTGGTGAATCCGCTTACCAGTTTGCTTGGCGCTTTCGCGTTGCTCGTTTACGTGCTGATATACACCCCATCCAAACGCTTCACTGCGTGGTGCACGGTCATTGGCGCGGTGCCCGGCGCCATCCCGCCGGTAATGGGCTGGACGGCGACGCAGGGTTATCTGGGCTGGGAGACAGGCTTCCTTTTCGCCATGCAATTCCTGTGGCAGTTCCCCCACTTCTGGGCAATCGCGTGGAAGTATGGGCGCGAGTATCGTGAGGCAGGGTTCCATATGGTGCCCTTCGACGACTATTCGGGTGTACGGGTCGGCTGGGCGATGCTGGGCTTCACGGTCGCTTTGCTGGCGCTGAGCATCGTGCCTGTGTTTGTCGGCTGGCGCTCAATCTGGTACGCCGCCGGTTCAACCCTGCTGGGCGCGTGGATGATACGCACGTCGTGGACCTTCGCGCGGGGTCCGTCCGGCAAGGGGGCGTTGAGTGTGATGCTGGCATCGCTGGGCTACCTGCCGCTCTGGTTTATTCTCTTGCTGCTGGTGAGGTAAGACGCAATGATGAACACTGTTCGCTGGTTGATTCGGGTAGGCAGCTGGGGCGTGCTGATCTCTGCCCTGATACTGCTGGTCGTTGGTTACGTGCATTCGCGCCGCGACAAACCGTCTGCGCTGGCGCAGGAAGAGCTGTCCGAGTTTGGCGTGGTGCCGCCTTTCTCGCTCACGGCGCATACGGGCAAGCCCATCACGCTGGACGACCTGCGCGGTAAGGTGTGGGTCGCCAACTTCTTTTTCACCACCTGTCGCAGTATCTGTCCCATTATGCAGGACAACATGAAGGTGGTGCACGAGGCATTTGCTGGAAACCCCTCGTTGCGGATTGTGTCGTTCACCGTTGACCCGGAAAACGATACGGCCGCGGTGCTGAACGAGTATGCGCGGAAAAAGGGAGCAGCGGACGGCACGTGGACGTTTGTGACGGGCGAAAAACGCGACATTTACGCGCTGGCGCGTAAAGGGTTCAAACTTGCAGCCGACGACGCACCTGAGCAGATCGCGGGCACGCAACACGACTTCATCCACAGCGAGAAGTTCGTGCTGGTGGACGCGCAGGGACGCATCCGCGGTTACTACAGCGGGCTGGACATGGAGCAGGTGCTCCGTCTGATCGGTGACGCGCAGAACCTGCTGGGAGGCGGCAACTGATGGAGTGGCTTCCGACCTTCAACGCCGTCATGAACCTGACGAGCTTTCTGTGCCTCGTCGCCGGCAGGGTGTATATCGGGCGCGGAATGATTGCAAAGCACCGCGCGGCCATGCTGCTGGCACTGCTGGCGTCTGCGCTGTTTCTGGTGGGTTATCTGGTCTATCATGCCCATGCAGGCACCACGCGCTTCGTCGCTCCGCCCGCTCTGCGCACCTCGTATCTGGTTATGCTAACCAGCCATACGGTACTTGCCGCGGCGATTGTGCCGCTGGTGCTGGTAACTTTGTGGCGCGCCCTGCGCGCCCGATTTGAGAAACATCGCGCTATTGCCCGCTGGACATTGCCTATGTGGATGTACGTGTCGGCGACGGGTGTGCTCATCTATCTGGTGCTGTATATCCTGTTCCCGCAGTACGCCCAGCGGGGTTAATGGGTTACTTGTGAAATTCGGCGCGATTTTTTCCTGTGAAAAGGGCTTTTTCTCTTGAAAGTGTGCGTCTGCGTCCAGTATAATTAGTGACGAAAAGTGCATAGTAAACGCAATTCGCGTTGTTATTTAGCCTTTCGTCAGGTTGAAATACATCAGAATTCGGAAGACATGCTGTGACAAAAAGCACAAGAGGCGGAAGGAGGCAGTGAATGCCACAGGTCTTTCACCGAAGTAGCAACACGCTGGCACGACTGAGCATCGTCACCGGTGCTGCACTGCTGGTCTCCAGTGTGCTGATTGCATCCAATCTGAGTCGTTCACCCTACGTAACGCAGGTCGGTGCCCCCGTGGACCAGCCTGTGCCGTTCAGCCATAAACACCATGTGAAAGAGCTGGGCATCGACTGTCGCTACTGCCATTCCACGGTGGAGAAATCGGCGGTAGCCAGCGTGCCCCCCACACACACCTGCATGAGCTGCCATTCACAGGTCTGGACGAACAGCCCTCTGCTGGAGCCTGTCCGGCAGAGCTATCTGAACGGTACGCCGATCCAGTGGAACAAGGTGTATGACCTGCCCGACTTCGTGTACTTCGACCACAGCATCCACGTGAACAAGGGCATCGGTTGTAACACCTGCCACGGTCCCATCCATGAGATGAACATCACTTACAAAGCGCAGCCGCTGAGCATGAGCTGGTGTCTGGATTGCCATCGGCAACCGGAAAAGTACATCCGTCCGAAGGAAGAGGTGTTCAACTACGAATACAAGGCGCCAGCGAACCAGCTGGAGCTGGGCGAGAAGCTGGTGAAGGAATACAACATCAAGAAGGAGCAGCTGACAGACTGCTCGATATGCCATCGCTAAGGTCAGGGGAAAATGGATAAGAAGCAACGCCAACCGCTCGATCTGGAGGAGATTCGCAGGCGCCTGTCGCAGGCTCGCGGCCCGCAGTACTGGCGCAGTCTGGAGGAGATCGCCGACAGCGAAGAGTTCCAGCAAATCCTGGAGAAGGAGTTCCCCCGGCAGTCTTCTCCGCTTGGGGCGTTTCTGCATCGCCGGCAGTTCCTCAGGCTGATGGGTGCGTCGCTGGCACTTGCCGGGCTGACCTCCTGCCGACCACTATCTCAGCGCAAGATCGTGCCGCAGGTTCAGCAACCGGAAGAAGTCATCCCCGGCAAGCCCCTGTATTATGCTTCCGCCTTTCCCATGGGCGGTTATGCTCGCGGTGTGCTGGTGGAGAGTCATGAAGGTCGCCCCACCAAGGTCGAGGGCAACGCCCGGCACCCTGCCACTCCGGGTGCGAATGGCGTGTTGAGTATGCAAAGCCCAACGCAGATGAACCCGGATGGCACTCCTCGCCATCTCGGCGCCACCGACGTTTTCATGCAGGCATCTATCCTGACCCTCTACGATCCTGACCGCTCGCAAAGCCCGATGTATCAGGGGCAGCTGAGCTCGTGGACGGAGTTCAACGCTGCGCTCGCTGCCGAGATGGCGAAGCAGGGCGCCGTGCGAGGAGCCGGTCTGCGCATCCTGACGGAGAACGTCACTTCCCCCACCCTCGCCGCGCTGATGGAGGAACTGCTGAAGAAGTTTCCTCAGGCAAAGTGGCATCAGTACGAACCGGTGAACTTCGACAACTCGCGCGAAGGGGCAAAGGTCGCGTTTGGCGAGCCGGTGAACACCGTCTACCGTTTCGACCGCGCCGATGTCATCCTCTCGCTGGACTCGGACTTCCTTTACAGCGGTCCCGCCAGCGTACGCTACGCCCACGATTTCGCCAGCCGCCGACGAGTGCGAAAGGACACCACCAGCATGAACCGGCTGTATGTGGTGGAGAGCACCCCGACGGTGACGGGTTCCGTCGCTGACCATCGGTTGCCTCTGCGTCCCTCTCAGGTGGCGCAGTTTGCAGTGGCGCTGACTGGCGCGCTGGGCATACCGGTTTCGGCTCCGGACCTTCCGCAGGAACAGCGCAGGTGGGTGAACGCCATCGTGCGCGACCTGCAGGCGCATCGGGGACGCTGTGTGGTGACGGTCGGCGAGATGCATCATCCTGCTGTGCACGCACTGGTTCACGCCATCAACGAGCGGCTGGGAAACGTGGGGCAGACGGTGCTGTATACGGCGCCGGTAGAGGCGCGCCCGGTCAATCACGCTGGCTCGCTGGCGGAGCTGGTGCAGGATATGACCGAGGGCAAGGTGGAGGCGCTGCTCATTCTCGGCGGAAACCCGGCTTACAACGCTCCTGCCGACACCCAGTTTGCCCGCCTTCTGAAGGAGCTGACCCAGCGCAACGGCTTCACCGTGCACCTGAGCCTGTACGAGGATGAGACCTCCGCGGTGTGTCAGTGGCACATCCCCGAGGCGCACTACCTGGAGTCGTGGGGTGATATACGCGCCTTCGACGGCACGGTGTCCATCATTCAGCCGCTTATCGAGCCACTGTACCCCAGCCGTTCGGCGTACGAGCTGGTGGATGCTATGCTTGGTCGTCAGCGTAACAGCTACGACATCGTGCGGGCATACTGGAGCCGGCGGCTGGGCAATGCGAACTTCACGAAGACCTGGCGCAAGGTGCTGCACGACGGCGTGGTTGCCAACACGGCGCTACCGCCCCGCACGGTGAAGGTGCGCACCGAGGCAGTCGTCGGGGCGGCGGGCAACATGCCTCGTCCGGCAGAAGGGCTGGAGCTGGTGTTCGCGCCCGACCCGACGGTGTGGGACGGTCGCTTCGCCAATAACGGTTGGCTCCAGGAGCTGCCCAAGCCGCTCACTCATCTGACGTGGGACAACGCACTGCTGGTCAGCCCGAACACCGCCCAGAAGCTGGGGATGCGTATGGACACAGGCGGGCTAGCGAACATGGTGGACGTGGTGGAAGTGCGTTACCGCGGCGAGAAACTGCGTGCGCCTATCTGGATTATGCCAGGTCAGCCTGATGATTGCGTCACGCTGTCGCTGGGTTACGGACGCACCCGGGCAGGCAAGGTGGGAACGGGCATCGGCTGCAACGCCTACGCCCTGCGCTTCTCGGACGCGCTATGGACGGCATCGGGGGTACAGGTGGTGAAGGCTGGTGAGCGCTACCCGCTCGCCGGTACGCAGCAGCACCACAGTATGCAGGGGCGCAAGCTGTTCCACTCCGGCACGCTGGAAGAGTTCAGGAAAGACCCCGAACACTTCGTGGAGCGAGAGATTCATGGGGAACTTCCCTCCATGTATCCCGATTTCCAGTGGGACGGTCAGCGCTGGGCAATGGTCATCGACACCAGTCTGTGCATAGGCTGTAACGCCTGCGTGACCGCGTGCCAGGCGGAAAACAATATCCCCATCGTGGGCAAGGAGCAGGTAGCCAGCGGTCGCGAGATGCACTGGATGCGCATCGACCGTTACTACGAAGGCGGTCTGGACAACCCCGACACCCATCTTCAGCCCGTGACCTGTATGCACTGCGAAAAGGCTCCATGCGAGCCGGTTTGCCCTGTCGGGGCGACCGTGCACAGCCACGAAGGTCTGAACCAGATGGTTTACAACCGATGTGTGGGCACCCGTTACTGCTCCAACAACTGTCCGTACAAGGTGCGGCGCTTCAACTTCCTGAAGTATAACGACCCCAAAGAGCCGGTTCTGCAGCTGCTGAACAACCCCGACGTGACCGTCCGCGGGCGCGGCGTGATGGAGAAATGCAGTTACTGCGTTCAGCGCATCAACGCCGCGCGCATCGCCGCAAAGAAGTTGGGGCGCGAAGTGCAGGACGGCGAGGTGATGACCGCCTGCCAGACCGCCTGTCCCACGCAGGCAATCGTCTTCGGGGATATGGCGGACGCGGGCAGTCTGGTGGCGCAACTGAAAGCACAACCGCACCACTACGGTCTGCTGGAGGAATGGAACACCCGTCCGCGCACCACCTATCTGGCTAAGGTGCGCAATCCCAATCCTGAGCTGGAAGGGGCTTAGTGTATGCAAGGGCAAATCGCGAAAACCGAACCCGGCGCTGGCTTGATTGAGGGCAAGCATACCTACGAGAGCGTCACACAGAAGATCGGCGCGGTGGTGCTCAGCTACCGACATCCTCGTGCCTGGTATGCAGTCACCGCTATTGCCGCCGGCTTTGTGTTCATGCTGATTGTTGCCGTGTCGTGGCTGCTCCTGCGCGGCGTGGGCATCTGGGGCATCAACCAGCCCATCGGCTGGGGGTTTGCCATTATCAACTTCGTGTGGTGGATCGGTATTGGTCACGCCGGTACGCTGATTTCGGCTATTCTGCTCCTGTTGCGCCAGCAGTGGCGCACCTCTATCAACCGATTCGCCGAAGCCATGACCATCTTCGCGGTGATGTGCGCAGGCATGTTTCCGCTCCTCCATGTGGGGCGACCGTGGGTGGCATACTGGCTTCTGCCCATACCCAACTGGCTGGGGGCGTGGCCCCAGTTTCGCAGCCCGCTTATCTGGGACGTGTTTGCGGTCACCACCTACTTCACGGTTTCCCTGCTCTTCTGGTT
>CAKZNX010000029.1 GCA_937132045.1 uncultured bacterium | reverse complement strand
CACAAACCGGTGGTTTGGTGACCGGTTTCAGTCCCCTATTGGTCGGGTCAGGTGGTGCAACGAAGAAACTGCCAACGGAAGAACAGCTACGACAGGTTTCAGTCCCCTATTGGTCGGGTCAGGTGGTGCAACGCCGTACAACCGCATGAAATTCGACATTTTTGCCCTTTACAGTTAGTACTTTTTGTCAAGGTGCAATTCAGCAGCCCGCGCGGAACACTGTCCTGCGCGGGTTTTGCAATAGAACCTCTATCACACCGCGCGAACCTCACGCTTAGCCCGTCGTCAATTCAGGTTCGCAACCTCTTTAGTGTCAGCTAATATCGCCCCGGCTACCCCTCCTGACAGCGCAACTGCACCCAGCCCAGAGGTGCCACCGAGGTGCTTTGCCGGTCACGCACCGTACGGCGCGTCTTCGGGAACCTCCCATGCTCAATGCCCTGACCACGCCGCGGCAACACGGGCAACATTTTCAACACCAGCTGGCTGTAATCCTGTGCGCTTTCGTCTTGCACTAGACCCATCACCGTGGTGCCCAGATAGCCCTGACCCCAGCCCACGCACAGCAGGGGCGCATCGTTTCGGTTCTGTTCTAGAAGCTCTTGGATCACCTGCTTCGGCGTCGCGGGATAGGCGTATTTCAGCTCCCGCTCCAGGCGACGCTCCGCCCGCTTCGCCAGCACCTCGAACAGCGTGTCGCACCGCAGGTAATGCCCGAGCCCGGTCTCCAGACCCAGACTCGCCAGTGGAGCTTCGGGCTCGAACGAGAGCGTGAAGGTGGTGCGCGCGCCCTGTGTCAGCATCTCCAGCCAAGTGTCGGTGGTACGATGGGTGCCTTCCGAACGCACCCTGCGCACGCGCACCTGATCGTGCGAAAACGGCTGGCTGTCCGACACCATCACGAAGCGCAGAAGGTCGTAGTTCGCCTTTCGCTTGCCCGCGCGCAACAGGTCTTGCTCCATCTGCTGCCAGCACCGGCGCAGGTCGGAACGCAGCTGCCGCGTGCGTGTGTTGCCGAGCACCTGTTGCAGAGGCGTCAGCAGTTCGTTCTGCAGATGGTCATCCTCCAGCAGGAGGTCTTCCAGCAGGGCAGTGCGGATGGCGCCTTTGATGGAGCTGCCGGGCAGGTAGGCGCGGTGCCGGGCGTTGCGGATGTGCGTGCGGAAACCGCGCGAGGGGTCAGGCTCGGTACACTCCTCCATCTGTACCGGGTAGCGTCGCACCTGCGCGGCGACCTGAGCCACATCCGTCCGCCCCAGCTTCTGGGTCAGGAACTGCGTCAGCCGTGAACCAGAGGATGCAGGCTGTGTGCCCGCGCTCAGGGAGTTCTCCACCCACCGCACGTATGCATCCCCTTTGCCCTGCTGTTCCAGCCAGTTCAGCCAGCGGTCGGCGTCGAGCACGTGCAGGGTGTTGCCCTCCCTCAGGTAGCTCAGCGCGTTGATGCTCTCGCCCGTGCCCACGTGCACGGGGGTCAGCACCTCCACGGTCACCGTATGAGCCTCTGTTCTCATGCCTCACCTCCCAGATGGATGAAGACGGGCAGGGCGCGTCCGCATACCCACACGTCATGCCCCAACCTGTTGCCGGAGCGCACCGCCCGTCCGTATACGGTCTGAGGCTGATGCACGGGAAAGACCGAGCCCGGCGCGAACATGCGTCGCAGGGGTTTGTACACCGCCTGTCCGCCGACGAACATCGCTTCGTATTTCGCCTGCCAGTGCACCAGCGTGTAGCAGGGCTTCACAGGCGCGTTGAGCCAGCCCTGTGCCTCGTCGGGCGTGGGCAGGTAGTGGCTCAGGCAGAGCCATGCGCTGACTGGGGAAGGCTCCTCCAGCTCCAGCGGCTCCGGTTGCAGGCTGAAGCCGAAGTGGCCCTTGCCCGTGGAGCGTTCCCCGCCCGCGCCGGTGTCCTGTAGATATCGGCACAGCGCCGGCAGGCGATCGCGCAGGGTGTCGCCGGGCAGGTGCACCGCGAACCACAGTCCGACTCGCGGGGCGAAGAAGGTCTCCTCGCGCAGGAAGAGCCTGCCCTCCACCACCGCGTGCGTCCAGCGGTCGATCTCGTTGTGCTGGATGTCGCTGGCGGTAACAGGCGACAAATGGCGTCGGCTCATGCCAAGCCGGTGCGCCTCTTCGCGGGTCATGAGGCACGGTCCGCGCGGCACCAGCCGATCCTCCTGCATCTGCTCGCCCAGCGCCCCGAGCGACAGAGCGCCCTGTACCAGCGAATGAAAGAGCGACTCGCTGACAAATCGCACCGCTTTCAGCCGTTTCTGTACGCTGAGCGTGCGGGTTGCCTGCTGTTTGGCAGACAGCGAGCAGTCGGGCAGGGGAGCAATGCGCTGGGGCAGGACGGGCATGGGGAAGAAGCGCACCAGTTCGCCGTTTTCGCCCCAGGCGATCGGGAAGGCATCGGAACAGGTGAGCTCCTGCGCCATCTCCTGAGCCGCCGCGTTGTCGTACAGCACTGCCGTCGCCCAGCACAGCGCCCCGAACAGCGTGGGCGAGGGCAATCCGGCACCCACCAGCGAACCGAGCGGGGTGAGATGCACCACATCCACCCGCATGGCGCTCATCCCTCCTTTCCGAAGAACCGTTCGAAGGCGCCGTTCGCCTGCAGGAAGCGCATCGGCACACGTGCCGCCTGCCTGCGTTCCTCGTCCGTCATCTCGCCGTCAGGGAAGAGCGTCTGCTCGGGCGCGCCGTTCAGGTAATAGTCCAATCCGCGCCACACCACGCACAACTGCCGAAACGCCACCCTTCCGCTTCCGCGCGAGCCGCTTCCGCCCAGCGTGCTGTCCTCCAGCAGGCGCATCGCCACGAGAAGCTGGCGCAGAAGGCTCAGGTCATCGCCGTCGTACATGTCCACTACCATCTGCACCTGAAATCGCGCTCCTGCAGGCACACGCTCCAGTGATCGGGGATTGGCTTCGGAGGTGATGCGGTCCAGAAAGTTTTCGGTCTTGAGCTCGGTGAAGATGCCCTCTCCCAACGTGCTCTGAATCTCCTTTTTAGCGGAGTCGGTGAGGAAGGCGTCGCGCACCGTCAGCCGGGTGGGTCCTGCCGTCTCGCGCACGTCGCTATCGTCGGACGCCACTCCGAACAGCCTTCCCAGCAGGTACACCTTCTGCCAGCGTTCAGGGTTCTCGGTGCGCTCATGGTTCAGCGGGTACTTCAGCTCCGCGCAGTGGTAGGCGCCGTATATCTTGTGTTTCGGGTGTTGGTCGATCAGCCCCAGGCTCCACTCGGTCAGGTGGCGCAGTTTGCCCTTCAGCGACGAGCCGGGGATGTAGGGTTCGTCGGTGATGGGGTTGCGAATGACCGGGTTGTCCACCCCGCCTATCTCGAAGCCGGTGCTGCTTCCACCGATGTGCAGTCCGGTCACCGCTTCCAGCTGCGCGGTGATGATGTACTTGCCTTTGAACTGCCTGAGTGTCATTTTCTGTCCTCCTTTTCTCACGAGCGATACTTGTGGTAGGCGAGGATGGCTTCCACGAAATCGAACGCCCTCAGGAAATCCTCGTTGGTTTGCAGTTTGTTGCGGTGGAACACCTCGCGGAGAAGCTGATAGAATTCGCGCGGGATGAGCTCGCGCCCCACCGCGTACGCCAGCACGGGCATCAGCTTCAGCAGTTCGGTGATGTCGAATGGCTCAGTAGGCGCTTCCCGCTGCACCCGTTGCTGGATGATTTTCAGCGTGTGGAACACCTTGCGCAGCTGGGTGGGCTTCAGCTTATCCGTGTGGATCGCCCGCACCACCCGGTCTGCCAGCCCGCCTTCGTCCGCGAACTCCTCGACCTTCAGCTCGCGGATGCGATTCAGGCTCTGAATGTGGTTGATGACCTCTTGGATGTCGGATGCGTTTTGTTGTCGCATGGCTCTCAATCCTCCCTCATCTTGAGACTGACAATGGAGACGGGTATCCGGATGCTGGGCATGGCGCGGGGGATGCGCTCCAGCAGGCGCAGTCTATTTGCCACCTCGGGGTGCACCCTGCGCGCCAGCTGATAGTGGAAGCGCGGTATCCACCGCAGGTCGGGCTGGTGTGGGTCGCGGAAGAACTGTTCGTGCAGGGTCAGGAGGAAGTACACGAAGCCTTTGGCTACCTCGCGCCGCTGTACAGCGGTATAAAGGTCATCCGCGAACTCCAGCAGGTCGTCCGCATCGTCCCATGATACCACCGTATCGAACAGGCGCAGGTGGTCTCCTCGTTGCAGGGGGTCTGTCTGACGACCGGCTTTGGCGCGGTTCAGCGCCTCTTCAGCCAGCTCCGCCAAGCGCGGGACGGGGAGCTTCGGCTTCACGCACACCAGCCCAGCAGATAGCGTCAGGTTGGGGTTGGCCCCGACGAACCGGCGAAAGTCGCGCTGGATTGCCTGCGCCAGCAGGATGGTTGCCTCCCACGGTCCCAGCACAAACACGTCATCACCGCCTGCATACAGGGTGTAGAAGACGCCGGCGCTCTGATCCACCTCAGGCGGATGGGACAGGCGGTGCCTCCAATCGTCGCTCACCTGCTGGCACAGTGTGTTCAGCCATCCGCCGAAGAAGGCTTCGAAGGCACTGCTGAGTGTGGCGAGGCGGCTGATGGTGGGCGGCTCCACTCCCATGCCGAACACCGCGCCCAGATAGTCCACATCCATCTTCAGCACGCCCAGTCGCGCAGCGCCTTCGCCCAGCTCTGCCATCGGCTCGAAGGGGATCAGGTCACCGTTTCTGGTGGGCACGCGGTTCGCCACAAACTGAAAGCGAAAGCCGAGGTCTGCATCGCTACGCGGAGACAGGAACGTATCGGGGCTGTTCAGCCGAACCAGCACCGTTTCCGACCGGGGCGGGTTGTTCAGCAGGTTCTGTCGCTCTGTCTTCGTCAGCAACGCCACTTGCAGGTTCATCGGCTCGAAGCGAACGACCTGTCCCGGCAGTTGCTCATCGCCCCACACGAAAGCGATGGTATCGGTTTCGGGCAGTATCCTGCCGATGCGTTCATGCGCGCGGCACACGTTGCATATCGACGGCTCCTCAACGGGCACCATCCCGCACGAGGCGCACAGATGGTACACACTCTGCGCCGGCGCAAAGAACTCGTCGGGTTGCTCGATCGCCACCGAGAAGGCGCGACGGGTCTTTTCCTCTGCAAGTAGCCCGGCGGCGTGGGTGTACACGTCGCCGAAGTTGCCAAAGTCGTGCGCCCACAGCTCCACAGTTGCGCATTGCAGGCTTAGCAGACCGCCGGTGCTCTCCAGCAGGTAACGCCGAAGGTGCTGCAGGTTCTGCTCCACCGATTGCCGCGCCGACGGCGTGGCTGGCAGAAGCAGGTCGATGGTGCCTCCTCCGCAGAACAGCACGTTGGCAGGAGTGACCTCGCACAGGCGCACCAGCCAGTCTGCTATCGCCTGCGTCAACAGAGCCACCTGAAACGAGCGTCCGCGCAGGCGCCGCGCCACACCGCTGGTGTCCGCCTCTGGACGGGCGATGCGGAAGATGAAAGACTGTATCCCGCCGACGTCCAGCCTTACGAAGAGGGCGAGAGGAGGGTACCGTCTTTCCTGTTCTGCAATGACACCCAGAATACCCTCTTCGGACAAGCGCCTAAGCAGTTCGATGAGCGAGTCGAGTCGCGTGTCGGGCAGGCTGTTGCTGTCCAACTTGCCCAGGCACGCGGCGATTGCCGTGACCACCTTGGTATGGTCGTACAACGACACGTCGGGTACGGTGCGCACGTCGGCTCTTTCCCACGGCGTCGCCGAGGGCACGAACGCCCAGTTCTTGCGCAGGAGGAACAGCAGGGTGTGCAGGTCGGCGGGGCGAAACGGCGGCAGGGACTGCACCTCCTTCATGAAGGCGTCCCACAGTGACTGATACTGCCCCGGTTGTGTGCGCGGCTGTTCGGTGGGGAACAGCGCCTTCAGCTCGTCGTCCAGCGGCAGCAAATGTTGGTAATGTTCCTGCTGGCGCGCTTCACGGAACTCCACCCGGCTCGCCACAGAGACCAAACAGGCTTCGTCGGCGTTCATGCGCTGGCGTTGCTCGGTGGTGCGCTCCAGAGCGGCGAGCTTGTCCGCCACATGCAGGAGCTTTTGCAAGCGATCAGCTGGTGTCTCATGGTGTGCACCCGCCAACTCAGCCACGCGCTGTGCCCGCTGTGTTCCCATATAGCCCGCCAGCGAGCGCACGAAGTCCTGACTCATCGCCGCATGCTTCTGACGATACTCCCCGCCAAAACGCTGGCTGACTTTGCCCGCATCATGAAAGATGGCTGCCAGCCACAGGTCCAGTTCCCAATCATACATTCTCTCCGACCTCCTCGACAACGGTCTGTATCTTGCCCAGTCCCATCACAGTTCCCTTGCCGATATGCACGTATTCGCCCGCCAGCAGAAGGGGCATGAACGGCTCCAGGTCGCCCTCGAACAGCATCTCGCCGGTGAACCCACCCACTTTGAGCAGGCTTCTTTGCCGTCGCGAGTAGCGCGACTGTTCCTCCCAGCGCAGGTCTCGCGTCAGGGAGCGAACTGCCTCTGCCTGCGCAGTCAGCGCGGTAAAGTCCGCCTCCGGCTCGACACCGCAGTGGAAATAGAGCAGGCTGGAGAGGCGATGGAGCAGGGCGCGAACCAGGTGGTGGAACTCGATCTCGTCGGTCAATTTGCCCTCGAAGCGCAGGCGCGTCGGCGTGAGGAAGCGCACCCGAATACGGGTGGCAGGCTTGGCTCTGGCGAGGATGTCCCCACCGCGAACAACGGGCAGGCGCAGAGTGTCCAGTCCCTCCTGCGCACTGTATACCCGCGTCAGCGAGCCGTCGCCCCGTTCAGCCGTCACCTCCGTCAGGCGGAACTGGCCCTTTCCCTCGTGCCTGCCCGCCCCCAGACCGCTCTCCTCCAGCTTCTGAAAGGCATACACGAAGTATGGAAAGTAGTCGTTCGCCCGTCCCACGAGGGTGAGACCGAAAGACAGCAGCTCGCCTTCCGCGAAGGTTAACTGCTCGCCCGAAGGTGTATCCAGCACGTAGGGACGGGGAATGCTCTCGTAGCGGCGCAGCCGTTCGGCGCCGGGCGGCGGGGCTGTTTCGAAGACGTAACCATACGCGCATTGCTGACGAAACAGACATCCGTCACAGGTGGGGGCGCGCGTGATGCAGACGAGGCGACGAAATACCGAGCCGAACGCACCACGCAGCGTGGAGCCCGCGAACTGGCGGAACTCGATTGGAGATAGGCACTGCAGCGCGAACCGATACCGCGCTAGAAACAGGTGTTGCACCATGGTGCGCCCTCACGAGTATTTGGGTTTCCTTTCGCCTGATACTCGCTCGGTTCCTGTCTGTCTATGTCACATTCTGTCGGAAGCCTCCATGAGCAGGGATTCGCACCGTTTGGGGCGAATTCTCAGAAAACTTCGGCAGTGGGAAGGAGAGGATGGTGTCCGTCGCGCCATACGAGGCGATACTGCAACAGTTCGAGAACCTGCGTCTGATGGTGGTCGGCGACCTGATGCTGGATGAGTATGTGTTCGGCATCGTGCGTCGCATCTCGCCTGAAGCGCCGGTGCCTGTAGTGGAATGGACAAAGGAAAGCTTCGTGCCGGGCGGGGCCGCCAACGTGGTGAACAACCTTCTGGCGCTTGGCGCACAGGTGAGCGTGTTCGGTGTGGTGGGTGATGATGAGAAAGGGCGCACCCTCACGGCGCACCTCGCAGAAACCGGGGCGGACGTCGCAGGAGTGCTTTCGGAAGCCACGCGCATTACCACCTGTAAGACGCGCGTAATTGCCCACAGCCAGCAGGTGGTGCGCCTCGACCGTGAACAGCGACACCCTCTTGCCGAAGCGACCCAGCGCGAGCTGTTGCGCTGGGTGGATGCTTCCCTACCGCGGGCACACGCCGTCGTGTTCTCCGATTACCAGAAGGGGGTGCTGGTGCCTCCACTGGTGCGAGAGCTGATTGCCCGGTGCAGTGCACACGGGGTGCCGGTGGTGGCGAACCCGAAGCCTCCGCTCCTACGCCATCTGAGTGGGGCGAAGCTGGCGTCTATCAACCTGCTGGAGGCGCAAGCGTTCGCAGGGTCTCTGGGCAATGACACCGAGCCGCAGACCCTCCCGCAGCTCAGGGCGGCGGTGCACACATGGCGGCAGATGCTGGGCCTGAGCGCACTGGCGATTACGCTGGGGGCACAGGGTATCCTGCTGTCAACGGGCGGGGAACAACCGCTACATGTGCAGGGTATGCCGGTGGAGGTTTACGACACCGCCGGGGCGGGCGACACGGTGATTGCCACACTGGCTTGCGCGCTGGCAGCCGGCGCAGACTGGCACACCGCAGCGCGGTTGGCGAACGCTGCAGCGGGCAGTGTGGTTCGGCATGTGGGGGTGGTACCTCCACAGCGCGACGAGATTCTGCGACTTCTAGCCGAGAATCATCGATGAGGCGAACTATTCAGACGAGGAGTAGGTGATGGCGGATAGACTGGTGCGAGCAACGGTTCTCTCTGTGCTACTGATGCTGTATGGCGGTGCGTGTTGCTGGGCGCAGCTGACGCCGCGGGTGGAGGCGCAGGGCGGCACGCTGATCGTCAACCGCGCAACAGCGATCCGCGTGCGTGTGGCGAACGGCGACCTGGCGCCCGAGCGGCGTGCCCAGATTGCAGCTGAGCGCCTGCAGGGCGCCGTTTCCCGAGGGCTTCGCGCACCGCATGTGTCGGTGAAGGCGGAGCGACGGCGCGCCGCGGTGACCATTGGAGGTGGAGTGCTTCTCTACGCCACCCGCGCCGACGCCCGAGCCGCGGGCACCACTCCGGTTTCTCTTGCGCAGGCGTGGGCGGCGTCCCTGCGGCGATGTCTGTCCATACCACCGCTCAGCCTCAGCGTTAGCGAGGTACTGGTGCCCTTTGGTGAGTCGCGACAGGTGCGTGTGACTGGCTGGCTGGAGGGTAGCGTGGTGGTGGCACCAACCGGCTCGCCTGACGACGGGGTGGCGGACCCAGCGGTTATCGGCGATGGACGTACGATTCAGGTGACGGGGCGAGCGGTGGGGCAGGAGCGCGTGCTGGTGTCGGTCGGCGACCTGTCGGTACCGCTGACGGTAACGGTCCGCAAGTATGCCGGCGAGGTGCGCACCAGCGAACCGGTGGTGATTACCGGCGTTGCTGCTCCTGCCGCCTTCGTTCGCGAGGTGGTAGGCGCAGCCATCGCACGCAACGCGCAACTTGAGCCGGGCGCCCAGGTTCAGGTCGCATCGTCCATCCGTCTCAGCACGGTACCGGACGTGGGGCAGTCTACAACCGCGTCGGCTCAGGTGCGGGTAGTGGGTTCGGGCTACATCCCGCGCGAGCAGGAGGTGAGGCTCACCGTCGTCAATCGCTTTCTGGCGTTCAGCGATAAGGTGTTGCTGATGGTCAGCAACGAGCCCGAACGGGTGCAGAGACCGCAAACGCTTTTCACCGGCGAGGTGGGCGATGGACAGGGGGCGCGCCTGCTGTACCACCACATGAACGGGTTGGTGCAGGATGGTCTGTTTCAGATTGAGATACTGAATCCTTCCGACTCCGCGCGAGTGGTGCATCTGCTTGGTGCTGCCAGCGCCCCCATGCGCGACACGGTGCGTGTGGGTTATATCGCGGGCGAGATGTTCCTGCGCGCCCTTCTGAATAACATGGGACATACCATCACGGTGCCACCTCAGAGCAAGGTGGTTCTTCTGGCGCAGAAAATCCGACCGCTGGACACCACGAGCGGGGTGTTGCAGATGCGCGTGCTGCCCACCGAAGGAGCGCAAGGACTGCCTCCCTGCCTGTTAAAGGTCTCCATGCAGGTGTTGCAGAACCAGCCCGTGCCCCTGGTGGGCACGACGGTGGCTTGGGGCTTCATGGCGCCGCGTCCCATCACGGCGGAAGAGCTCCGCCAGATTGCCGGGAACGACCACATCTACCCTACCAGTCACAAGGTGCTCACCGCCACTTACGTGGTGGGGCAACGCTGGCAGTTCATCCGCATCGGTGAGCAGGCGGTGCGAAACCACACCGAACAGCGCAAGCTGGACGGCAATTACGGCGTCATCTACGAGGTTCGGGTGGAGCTGGTGAACCCGACCGACAGGGTTCGCGATGTGGAACTGGCGTTCGAGCCAAGCGGTGGCGAGGCGGGTGCGGTGTTCGCCATTGGGGGCGACGTGCTGGGCATCCCGCGTGCGTTTCCACCCACTGACCGTTCCATCACCCGGGTGCGCCTCCAGCCCAATCAGAGGCGTACGATTACCATTCGCACCATGCCGCTGGCGGGGTCGCACTACCCGGCAACGCTCATGGTCCGTTCGTGAGATGCTGGAGCGCATCGAGCCATCGCGTATCTTTGTCTTCTTGCGCGAGCACATCGGCGATGTGGTGAACAGTACGGCGGCGCTGACCTGTCTGCGCCGCCGTTTCGCACACGCGCAGCTGTGTGTGGAGGTGGGTGAGCGAGCGGTCGCCGTGCTGGAGAACTTTCCGGGTATCGACGAGATATGGGTCCGACCAACGCATCAGGGCGTGTGGGGCAAAGCGGCATTCGTGTACCGGCTTCGCAGGGCACGCTTCGACCTCGCGGTGATACTGGACGACAGCGCCGACATGGTGCTTCATGCGGCTCTGGCGGGCATTCCCCTGCGCTTCGGGGTGAGCCGAAAACCGAAGTTCCGTCGCCTCTACACCGACTTCGTGCCTCACAGCTGGACAATGCATGAGACGCTGGACCATTTCCGCGAGCTGGTGCTGCGGCTGGGATGCGATGTATGCGATTATCGCCCACGCCTTTACCCGTCACGGGACGATACACGTATTGCACTGTCGCAGCTCGAGCAAGCCGGATGGGACGGCAAGACGCCTCTGGTCGGAATCAATCCCGGTGCCAGCAGAGCGCATCGGCAGTGGTTTCCCGAGCGGTTTGCGCAGGTGTGTGAACGGCTGGCGGCAATGGGCTGGGGATGCGTCATCCTTGGTAGCAAACACGATGAGCCGCTCTCCCGGCGGATTGCTCAGGCATGTAGCGCGCCCCTGTATGTGCTGACCGGCAAGCTCACCATCCTGCAACTGGCGGCGCTGATGCCTTCTCTGCGTCTGCTCATCACGGCGGACAGCGGACCCATGCACGTCGCCGCCGCGATGGAAACGCGAGTGCTCGCGCTTTATGGCATCACCGATCCGGTTTACACGGGTCCGTTCGGCGAAGGGCACATTATCATTCGACACCATGAGGTTTGCGACGGTTGTTCTGTGGAAAGATGTGTTCACGACCGCGCGTGCATGAAGCGAATCAGCGTGGACGAAGTATCCGCACAGATCGAGAGGGCGCTACATGAGCGAACCGACACGCATTCTGGTCATCCGTCAGGATAGACTGGGCGACCTTCTGCTGACGACTCCGATGATCGCAGCGTTGAAGGAAGCGCTACCTCACAGCCATGTGACACTTATGATACAACCACAGTGGTACGATGCGATACGCGATAATCCGCATGTGGACGCCGTGTTGCCGACCGAGCACAAGCCGAGACTAACACATTACTCTCGCTATGTGCGACTGCTCCGCCGTAGGCGCTACGACGCGGTCATCCTATGCAAGGTGAACTCCGGCGACCATACCTGGATAACGTGGTTGAGTGGCATACCCGTGCGCGTCGGCACGACCGACAAGTACTACGGCCGCCTTCTGACACACAACCTGCGCTACGGCGAGGAGCTGAAGTCGTGGCATGAGGTAGAGTTTGTGACCGGGCTGGCTCAACCGTTGTGCCCCGCGCCGCTGACACTGCAGCGCGTCGTGCTACCAATCAACGAAAGCGCCCTACAACAGGCGTCCCTGTTGCTTGCATCTAAAGGCGTTTTCGATGCCGAGCCTTACTTCTGTGTGCATCCCGGCACCGGGGGCACCTGTCACGCGTGGTATCCGGAGCGCTACAGTCAGGTGGCGCAGAAGGTTCGGGCGCGGACCGGATGGACAGCCGTAATCACCGGCTCGCAAGCGGAACAGCCGCTGGCGTCGGCAGTGGCTGACCAGATGCAGGGTAAGGGTGTGAGTATTGCGGGGGAAACCTCCGTGCAGGTACTGGGTGCAGTCCTGCGCAGAGCCCGACTGCTCATCAGCGGCGATACCGCAGCGGTGCATGTCGCCTCCAGCGTCGGCACGCCGTGTGTGGTGGTGCATCCGGAGTCCGATTACGCCCGGCGCCTGCGCCGATGGCACCCGTGGATGGTTCCCTATCGCGCCGTCACCGCCACGGCGTTTTGCCCACAGTGCACGGAGCAGGAATGCCGAATGGGAGGACACATCTGCCGGGAGTCGATCACCGCAGACGCTGTGGTAGAAGCCGCGCTCTCGCTCATTCAGCAGGAGGACCTGCAGGCTCGCGCCGATTCTTCTTAAGTATCGGCTGGTGTTCCGGTTCGCGGACGACGAGCCAAGTGCGCGCGATAAACAGAATGGTTGCGCAGGTCACCGCTGTGTCCGCTACATTGAAAACGGGAAACACCCGGAAGTCGATAAAATCCACCACATGCCCCAATCGCAATCGGTCCACCACGTTGCCCAGTGCACCGCCTACCAGTAAACTGGCAATCGCCGTTGTGAGCGATGATGGAGAGCCCATCCGCAGGTAAAATACCAGCACCAGCGCGACCACTGTCAGGGACATCCAGAGGAACAGATGCCCCCACTGCGGGAACAACCCGAAGGCGATACCGGAGTTGAAGGACAGTGTGAAGTGCAGAACGCCCCGCACAACCGGCATCGATTGACCGGGCGCCAGAGTCCACTGCATATACCATTTGGTCGCCTGATCCAGCAGGACAATAAACAGACTGGCGAGCAAGAAGCGCAATTTCATCCGAGCGCTCTCAGCGCACTGGCACAGCGGGTACACAGGTCAGGATACTGCAGGTCCTCGCCGACATCGGTGCGCACCTGCCAGCAACGAGGGCACCTGTCGCCCTCCGCCCTGTTTACGCTAACCGCGACCTCCTCTTCGTCCCACTCTTCCACCGTTACCGATGCCACCATAAACAGTGTCGGCAGGTCGTTGAAGAAGGGTTTCAGGCTGTTCCACGTCTCGGTGTCCAGCTTGAGGTACAAAGCCGCTTCCTGCGAGCGTCGAATCAGCTCCGACTGCCTCGCCCCCTCCAGCGCCTTGTTCACCGTTTCGCGCACCGCCAGCACCGGTTCCCAGCGCTCCAGCATGGCTACGTCGTGCACCGAGAACGGCTCCTCCGGTAGCTGCGACAGCAACACGCTCTCTGCTTTACCCCCGTCGGGCAGAGCCTGCCACACCTCTTCCGCCGTATGCGTGATGATAGGCGCGAGCAGCTGCGCCAGCGTCTGCACGATGAAATGCAGGGCGGTCTGCGCGGAGCGACGCACATGCGAGTCGGGTGGCGAGCAGTACAGCCGATCCTTCAACACGTCCAGATAGAAGGCGCTCATGTCCACCACGCAGAAGTTGTGCACGTTCTGATAGACGCGGTGGAACTCGTACACTTCGTACGCCGACACGCAGTCCGCCAGCAGTTTGCGGGTGCGCGCTACCGCCCATTGGTCCAGCGAGAGCATTTGGCTCTCCACCACGCGATGCTGTGCCGGGTCGTAGTCATACAGGTTGCCCAGAAGAAAGCGCATGGTGTTTCGAATGCGACGATACGTCTCTGCCATGCGGTTCAGGATGTCGAACGACAGGCGCACGTCCTCGAAGTAGTTACAGCTGGACACCCAAAGCCTCAGCACGTCGGCACCGTAGCGGTCAATCACCTCCAGCGGGCTGATGACGTTGCCCCACGACTTGTGCATGGCGCGCCCCTCGCCATCCAGCATCCAGCCGTTGGTGATAACGGCGCGGTAGGGCGCGTCATCCTTCGTCGCCACAGCAATCATGAGGCTGGAGTTGAACCAGCCGCGATGCTGGTCTGAACCTTCCAGATACACATCCGATGGCCAGCGCAACTCGGGGCGAGTCTCCAGCACCGCGCGGTGCGTGCAGCCGCTGTCGAACCAGACGTCCAGAATATCCGTCTCTTTGTCAAAGGCGGTGCCTCCGCAGCTGGCGCACTTTGTGCCCTCCGGCAGGAAGAACTCCGCTGGCTTTTCAAACCATACGTCACTGCCAGCCTTCTCCACCTCGTTGGCGACGCGCGAGACAATGCTGGGCTCCAGAAGCACCTCACCGCACTGCTTGCAGTAGAAGGCAGGAATGCCGACGCCCCATGCCCGCTGACGGCTGAGGCACCAGTCCGGTCGCCCCTGCACCATACTGCGGATACGGTTGATGCTCTGTTGCGGGAACCACTTCACGCGGTCAATCGCCTCCAGACAGCGCTGACGGTGATGATTGTGGTCGATGTTCATGAACCACTGCACTGTCGCGCGGAACAGCAGGGGCGAGCGACACCGCCAGCAGTAAGGATACTGGTGTTCGTATGGCTCGTGCGCCAGCAGGGCACCCACCTCGCGAAGCCATTCGATGATCTCCGCATCGGCGTCACGAACATATTTGCCCGCGATTCGCCCCCCGACTTCGTCGGTAAACTTGCCCTGCGTATCCACCGGGCAGAGCACACGCAACCCGTACTCCTGTCCCGTATGGAAGTCCTCCTCGCCGTGCCCGGGCGCGATGTGCACTACGCCGGTTCCTTCCGTCATCGTCACGTAGTCCGCTAACACAACCGGTGACTGCCTCCCGTATAGCGGATGCTCGAACACCAGCCCGGAAAGCGCATTGCCCTGCAGAGTTCGAACCACCTGATAGTCCCTCGCGCCGATGCGCGCCATCGTTGCCTCCACCAGCGACTCCGCCAGCAGGTATTGCGCGCCGTCATGTTCCACGATCGCGTATGGCTCTGCCGGGTGCACCGCCACCGCAAGGTTGGACGGAATGGTCCATGGGGTGGTCGTCCAGATGAGGATATATGCACGCTTGCCATCCTCCGTCGGAAAGACGCCGTTGGGGTCTTCACGCAGGGCGAATCGCACCGTGATGGAGGGTGAGGTGTGAGTATGGTATTCGATCTCCGCATCCGCGAGCGCCGTTTCGCACACCGGGCACCACAGCACCGGTTTCAGCCCACGATAAATGTAGCCGCGCTCCACCAGCTCACCGAATACGCGCACCAGCGTGGCTTCGAAAGGATAAGACATGGTGAGATAGGGGTTCTCCCAGTCGCCGATACAGCCCAGCCTCTTGAACTGCTCACGCTGGCGCTTGACGAAGTGCTCGGCGTACTCCCGGCAGCGCTTGCGCAGGGTGACCTTGTCCGGCTTCGCGCCTTTGCGCCGAAACTCTTTGGTCACCTCGTTCTCGATGGGCATTCCGTGGTTGTCCCAGCCGGGCACGAAGGGCGCATGATAGCCCTGAAGCATCCGAAACTTCACGATGATGTCCTTCAGGGTTTTGTTCAATGCGTGCCCCATGTGGATGTCGCCGTTGGAGTAGGGGGGGCCGTCGTGCAGGATGAACAGCCCGCGCGGCGCCGGCTTTTCCAGTGCCTTGCGATACACATCGTGCTCGTGCCAGAACCGCTGAAACTGCGGTTCTCGCTTCACCAGCTCTGCCTTCATCGGAAAGGAGGTCTTCGGCAGGTTCAGCGTGTGATCGTAATCCATCTCTCACCTCAAAAGTTCAGTCGCTCCAAGTATTCGCGCAATGCCTCTTTCCAGTGGCGGGGCAGGGCGATGCCTGCCCAGCGCAAGCGCTCCATCTTCAACACCGAACAGGCAGGGCGACGCGCTGGCGACAACCAGTCTGTGCTGCAGATTGGCGTCAGGCGCACCGTATCCGACAACATTCCCCGCGCCTGCGCCAGCCGTACCGCCTCGCAAGCCACATCGTACCAGCTTGCCGAACCGGAGTTCACCGCGTGATACGTGCCGTACGGCGCTTCGCCCTGCATAAGATTCAGTATCACATCCGCCAGGTCTCTGGTGAAGGTCGGTGAGCCGATCTGGTCATCCACCACGCGCAGAGGTCGTCCCTGCAGAGCTGCGTTCAGAATGGTGCGCGGGAAAGATTTCCCGCCGATACCATACAGCCATGCCGTGCGCACAATCCAGTGGCGCGGACAGACTTCGCGCACCCACTGCTCGCCAGCCAGCTTGCTGGCGCCATACACGTTAAGCGGTCGCGGCACATCCCACTCGGTGTATCCGCCCGTTTTCGCGCCGTTGAACACATAATCGGTGCTGATATACACCAGCCGGGCGCCAGCATCGGCGCAGGCGGATGCCACGCACCCCGCACCGTAAGCGTTCACGCGGTACGCCTGTTCGGGATGACGCTCACAGCCGTCCACATCCGTGTACGCTGCGCACAACAGCACGACTGCAGGCTTGACGCTCGCGACGGCGCGCCGAATCGCCTGCACATCGGTTATGTCCAGAAGTATGTCACCCTTCTGACGGGAGGCGGTAACCAGAGCGAAGTGTGGGGCAAACCGCTGGCACACGTCCTGCCCCAGCATTCCGCTCGCGCCGATGACCAGAACTCTGTCGCTCACGCCTCAGAATTGCCCCTCAGCTCAAGATTATACCAGAATCTGCATTCGCCCGCCCCGACTCTTGCACGGCGCGTTTCTGCGGTCTCGACGAATGAATTCCCCGTCACCAGCCAGCAGGTGGATCGCCCCAGTCGGGAATTTTCAGCAGTTCACCGTCGCGCAACGCGGACTGGTGCGCCACCACACCCGGAGCGAGGTATCGCACCGCCTCCCAGACGTGAATTCGCGGCAGTCTTCTGCGGTTGCAGGCGTCCACGAACTCGTGCACCAGATGGGCATGAGAGCCTCCGTGTCCGCCCTTGTCGCGCGCCAGCGGCTCGGGCAGGGGTTCGCTTACGGTGCTCAGGTCAACCGGTTCCCAGCCGGATTTGGTAACCCACTTCGCGCCCGACACATCGTTCTCGAAGCTCGCCTCGGTGCCGTAAATGCGAAAGCCCTCGCGCCCGATGTGCCCGATGCGCCGGAACTCGGCGATTCGCGCGCTGGCGCCGTTGATGAGGCGGAACAGAGCGACCTCGTTGCTGAAGGGGTTGCGCCAGATGGTGTCGGGACGGTGCCAGTCGTCGTTGGGGTAGATATAGCCCTGCGCCGAGACCTCGGTCATGTGCGCACCCATGACGCTGATCACCCCGGCGGTGGAGTGGGTCGGGTAGTACATGGGCGGGTCGCCCGTCTTGTCGGCACCGAACTGTGCGCCCCAGCGTGCCAAGAGAACCTCGTATAGCCCGTGCGATAGGTCGTGGAAGTACTCCCCCTCGGCGTAGACGAACTGTCCGAAGGCGCCCTCCTGTGCTCTGGCGCGACAGTAGATGGTTTCAGGGCGAAAAAAGGTGGTTTCGCCCAGCATGTAGATCTGACCGGTGCGCTTGACGGTCTCCACCAGGCGGTGGCACAGTTCCAGAGTCTGTTCCGGCTCGCGGGCATAGGCGGGCGGGACGGCGCTGTACACGTGTTTGCCAGACTCCATCGCCTGAATTGCCTGTTCCGCATGAAGCCAGTGCTGGGTGATGATGGCGAGCGCGTCGAGATCGCTTCGGCAGATTTCGTCCAGCGACGCAAACGTTTCGGCGATACAGAACTCCTGCGCACACTCGGCGAGGCGGTCGGCATTCAGGTCACACAGCGCCACACGATGCACGTCGGGGTGGTCGCGGAACAAGCGGATAAAGTGCCTGCCGAACTGCCCTACACCAACGATTCCCACACTGATGCTCATGACGTTCCTCCAGAAGGGGTGCTGGAGTTAGAGGATTCTCGCTGGCGCGAGCCCATCCTGCCGCTGCACTCACAGGAACGACGGCATACCGACGCGAATCCGAGCCTTCAAAGAGGAGGCAAGGGGGCAATGCGAACCAATCGAGTGTTGCAGAAGCTGCGCGAGGGCAAACCGGTGCTGGTCGGGGCGGTGTGGACGGTACCGCACTGGAAGATTGTGGAGATGCTGGGCATTGCGGGCTACGATGCGGTATGGATCGAGATGGAGCATTCCGACACCACGTGGGAGCAGATGTCGCAGATGATACTGGCAGCGCGGGCGACCGGCATCGAGGCGATTGTGCGCATCCCGCGAGGCAGCTACAACAACGTCATCCGTCCCCTGGAGGCTGGCGCTACCGGTCTGCTGTTGCCACACTGTACCGGCGGCGAGGACGCTCGCGAATTCGTGCGGATGGCACGCTTCGCGCCGGTGGGCTGGCGCGGAATCGGGGGTAGTGTGGACATGCGCTACGGCACGATGCCCGCCGAGGAATACTTCGAATACGGTAATCGCGAGATTTTGCTGGGGGTGATGATCGAGCGGCGCGAGGCAGTGGAAAACATCGACGCCATTACGGCGGTGGATGGGCTGGACCTCTTGCTGGTGGGTCCTGCCGACCTCTCGCAGAGTTACGGTGTGCGCGGCGACTATTCCCATCCGCTGATGCGCGAAGCCATTGCGCGGGTGGCAGAAGCCTCGCGGACGCGGGGCAAGCACTGGGCAGTGGCTGGCAAGAACCCTCCATACGAGGAGCAGTATGCGATGGGCGCGCGCTTTTTCAACATCGTGGACGAGATGACGGTGCTGATGGAGGGATTCTGCCGAGCGAAGGAAGCCTCTCCTCCTGTCGGTGGATAACAGAAACCGTCTGCGCGCAGAGGCAGGAGGGTGTGTCCGTCTGGCGAATCTCGCTTGCAGAAGTAGATATTCGGAGGGAGGCGACCCCAGATGGCATTCCGATACGACATGGCGCGTTTCATTCCGTTTCGCGACCTGGACGCCTGCGCCCGCGTGCGTGCCATTCCGCGCGAACGGATTGCCGAACACCCGAACCCCGATTTTCGTATCCGGGTGATAGACGACCGCGCGGAGTTCTACGCCGCCTTCGCCACCGACATTGTGACGCGCATCACGCAGGCGCTGGACGAAGGCAGGCAGTTTGTGGGCATCTTTCCCGTGGGTCCCATGCCGCAGTATCCCATCGCAGCGGAGATGATCAACCGCCTGCGCATCTCCATGCACCATGTGCACACCTTCAACATGGATGAGTACGCCGATCAGGACGGCAATACGGCTCCGCCTGACTGGGAAGGCTCGTTTCAGCGCGCGATGTGGGAGAGTTTCTTCCTGCGCATCGACCCCGACCTGCGCCCGCCCGAGAAGCAGATTCACTTCCCAACGAAGGACGTCATCAAGGACTACGGCAAGATGATCGCAGATATGGGCGGTGCGGACGTGTGCTACGGCGGCATCGGCTGGTGCGGGCATATCGCCTTCTGGGAGGCGCATCTGGGTGACGAGTTCGGTGACGACCTCGAGGCTTACAAAAATGCCACTGCGCGCCTGGTGGAACTGCATCCGATGACCATCATGCAGAACGCCCTGCACTCCTTTGGTGGGGACTGGTCGTGGGTGCCCCCGCAAGCCAACACCATCGGTCCGGCTGAGATTCTGGGCGCGAAGCACCGCAGCTTCTGGCTGGATGGCTATCTGGGCGGAGGCGTGTCGTGGCAGAGGTTCATTGCCCGACTGGTGGCGCACGGTCCTGTGAACACTTATGTGCCGGGCAGTATCCTGCAGCTCGCCCGCACCGATTACACGCTTCTTGGCGGCGTGGCAGACAACGTGGAAATCCACATGAGCTAGGGGGTGAACAGCATGGCAGAATATGGCGTTCTGGTGCACGGCGCGGGATGGGTGTCCACCGAACACGTGCGTGCCTACCAGCGCAATCCGTACACCGAGGTGGTGGCGATATGCAGTCGCACCCGGGAGAGCGCGGAGCGTCTGAAGGAGACGACGGGGGCGGTCAACGCTCGCATCTACACCGATTACGAGCAGGCGTTAGCAGACCCTGATGTGCATCTGGTGTCCATCTGCACGCCGCCCAACCTGCATCCGCGCGAGACCATCCTTGCCGCGCAGGCAGGGAAGCATATCCTCATCGAGAAGGCGGTTGCCAACTCTCGCGAGGAGCTGAAGGCGATGGTGGAGGCGGTGCGGAAGGCGGGGGTGAAGACGGTGGTGAGCTTCGTTCTGCACTGGAACCCCCAGTTCATGTGCATCAAACGACTGCTGGAGCAGAACGCTATCGGACACATCTTCTACGCGGAGGTGGACTACTGGCACCACATCGGTCCGCACTACCGGCAGTACGAGTGGAACGTGAAGAAGAGTGTGGCGGGCAGTTCGTTCCTCAGCGCGGGGTGTCACGCGGTAGACGCCATGCGCTACTTCGTGCAGGACGAGATCGATGAGGTGATGGCGTACTCCAACAACACCGACCCGAACTACGAGTACGACACGAACGTGGTGGCAGCGGTGCGCTTCCGGGGCGGCGCCATCGGCAAGCTGTCGTCTATTCTGGACTGCCGGTGCCCGTATGCGTTCAATATTGACCTGCTGGGCGAGCGCGGAACCCTCCGCGACAACCGCATCTGGGCGAAAGACCTGTTCCCCGGGCAAACCGACTGGATTACCGTGCCCACCATCCGTCCCGATAGCGGCGATGTGACGCACCACCCCTTCCATGGCGAGATCGACCATTTCGTGGAGTGCGTTCGCACCGGCACGGAAAGCCATCTGAGCCTGTACGACGCCGCGAAGACGCACGAGGTCATCTACGCCATCGACGAATCGGCGGCGACGGGCAAGCCGGTAGAGGTGCGCTACGAAGCATCGGCGGTTTGAAGAACCATCCCCTTCCCCGCGAGGGAAGGCGGATACGCCTCTTTTCGTGTCGGGAAGAAGGGTTGCATTTGCTACCGATGTCAGCAGGTGTGGAGGGCTAAGCTCCTGCCGAGCCGTTTCGTGTCATTGCGAGGAGCGCAAGCGACGAAGCAATCTCCTGCGCTTGTCACGACGGTCGTTTGGGCTCACCAGGAGGTTCGCCCTCCGCGGAGGAGGGACGCATACTGCTGGAGGGCGAGGCTCCTGCCCAGCCGTTTCGTGTCATTGCGAGGAGCGCAAGCGACGAAGCGAGC
>CAKZNX010000028.1 GCA_937132045.1 uncultured bacterium | reverse complement strand
CGAGCGACCAACTGTCCACGCTGAACCGCATCGCCTTCGCGTACCAGCACCTCCGTCACCACGCCGCCGGTTTCGCTGCCTACCTCGCTCTGATACAGCGCACGCACTCTGCCCGTTGCCACGACCACCTCCACCACGTCTCTCGGCGCAGGCGATACCACCTCCACCGCCGGAGCAGGCAGCGCGAAGCGCACCACCGCAAGGACCGCCACAATGCCCGCCACCAGCAGAACGCCCAGCACACGCTTACCTCGTCGCCTCATCGCTCACCTCGGTGAGAAAAAGCATATTCGTGGCGTATTGTACCCACAGGCTGGCTGATGAAGTGCCTACCCTGCGCGTCCACAACGTGCTACAATATCCTTACGGAAAGTCTGTGGAGGAGAGTGCCTGACGTGTGGGGAGATTATATGCGTGTCAAAGAGGCTCTGCAGTCGCCGATAGGGACGGAGATGCAGGTAAGCGGCTGGGTGCGCACCCGGCGGGACGTGGGGCGTATCTCGTTTGCGGAGCTGAACGACGGTTCCTGCCTGCGCAACCTGCAGGTGGTGATCGAGGAGGGAGTTGTCAGCGAAGAGGATCTGTCCAAAATCGGTACCGGCGCCTGCATCTCGGTGAGGGGCACGCTGGTGGAGTCGCCCGCGCCGGGACAGCCCGTGGAGCTGAAGGCGCATACCATTTCCATACTGGGTCCGGCAGACCCTGCAGCCTACCCGCTCTCCAAGAAACGCCACTCCTTTGAGTATCTGCGGGAAATTGCACACCTCCGCGTTCGCTCCAACACTTTCGGCGCGATGTTTCGCATTCGCAACACGCTAGCATATGCCGTGCACCGGTTCTTTCAGGAACGCGGCTTCATCTACGTGCACTCGCCGATTATCACCACCTCCGATTGCGAGGGCGCCGGGGCGATGTTTGGCGTCACCACGCTGGACCTGATGAACCTGCCCCGTACGCCCAGCGGCGCGGTGGACTTCTCGCAGGACTTCTTCGGCAAACCCGCCTACCTGACGGTCAGCGGACAGCTGGAGGCAGAGGTGTTCGCGCTGGCGTTCACCAACGTGTACACCTTCGGTCCCACCTTCCGCGCGGAGAACTCCAACACGCCGCGTCACCTCGCCGAGTTCTGGATGATCGAGCCAGAAATGGCGTTCTGCGACCTCGACGGCAACCGCAAACTGGCGGAGGAGTTCCTGAGGTACCTCATGGCTGCCGTGCTGGACGAATGCCGGGAGGACTTGGAGCTGTTCAACAAATGGATAGACGACAGTGTGCTCTCCACGCTGGAGCACGTGTTGAACTCCCCGTTCGAACATATTACCTACACCGACGCCATCCGCCTGCTTCAGGAGTCCGGGCAAAACTTCGAATATCCCCCGCACTGGGGCGCGGATATACAGACCGAGCACGAGCGCTACCTCACCGAGACGCTGTTCAAGCGCCCCGTGGTGGTGACGGACTATCCGAAGCAGATTAAGGCGTTCTACATGCGCCTGAACGACGACGGCAAGACGGTGCGTGCTATGGACGTGCTGGTGCCGCGCATCGGCGAGATTATCGGCGGTAGCCAGCGCGAAGAGCGATACGACGTCCTGCTTCAGCGTATCCGCGAGCAGGGATTGGACGAGAGCAACTACTGGTGGTATCTCGACCTGCGCCGTTACGGCAGTGCACCGCACTCGGGTTTCGGGCTTGGCTTCGAGCGGCTGATGATGTTCGTGACCGGTATGAAGAACATCCGCGACGTGATACCGTTCCCGCGCACGCCCGGCAACGCCGAGTTCTGAGGCGCATTGCCACGCTAGCCGATGGTGATCGTACGGGCGGTGCCGTTCCACTCGATGGGCAGTGCCAGTGCGGTCGCCAGTTCGCGACAGGCGACATGACCCTTCCCGCCCACCACGGTGCTGGATAGAGTGATGGTTTTGTCGTCCGCCGCCAGTTTGACCTTTCCGCCCGCCGTGCTGGTGATTGCCCAACCGAGCGCCTCGGCAAGCGGACGCACCGCCACATATGCCGACTCGTTCAGCATGACCACGGGAAACGTCTTGCCGGAAAGGCTGAGCATGGCGGATGAGGCTGTTTCCGCCGGTTCGTCGCTGCGCATCGCCTTCTGCACCAATGTGCGGAGAAGGTTGCCCACCTGCGTTCTGCTCATCTCGGGCGCCCAGGGCAAAACCATCGGATCCCACTTGCCACTCTGCGGTATACCCAGATACACCTCCACCTCACCATGTCCCAACACCGTCTGCGGAGTGACAGGGATGGCGTAGAACAGGCATAGCTCCGCCGCCACCTTCGCCATGGTCTCCCACTGCTTCTGTGTCATGGGATATGTCCCCGGTTGAAACGGTGAAGCCTGCGCTCCTCCCATACAGCAAACGCTCACGCCGATGGAACCGGTGTTACAGCCCTTCGTGTGTGCCGCGTATACACCGTCGGCGGTGGAAACGTTGTCGGTAATGGAGTGCGTGCCGAGAACCAGTTTGCCGTCGTCCTCGATCAGGATGTGGTAGTGGGC
>CAKZNX010000027.1 GCA_937132045.1 uncultured bacterium | reverse complement strand
GTGTATAAACCCTTCGAGACACCCGACTGGTTCGAGCAGACGATGACAGGCACCCCGATGGCGTTGAAACGGGCGATCGTCTGCGCCGAAGACTCGATGACGTTCAAGTCCTCGGGGCGCGTCACGAAATCCATTGGATCGACGTTGATGACGCCGTCTCTATCCAGAAACAGGGCGGGACGATGGTCCTTCGCGCTCAAAACTTCACCTCCTTCTAGCACTCTCCAAACAGGACTATATCGGAGCTCAGGGCGAATCGTCAAGTGGAACAGGTTGGTCAGGGGGGACATGCCGATGGCTGGGAGTGTACTGGTAGGTACTTCCGGCTGGAGCTACGACCACTGGTGTTCCCGGTTCTATCCTCCAGAGCTCCAGCGAGAGGAGTGGTTGGCTTTCTATGCGCGCGCATTTCCCACTGTGGAGATTAACAGCAGCTTCTACCGATTGCCGTTCGAGAATCTGGTGCTCGGCTGGCACCGGCGTACTCCCGATGAGTTCGTGTTTGCTGCCAAGTTCTCGCGGCAAGCCACTCACGTCCAGCGATTGCGCGACTGCCAGACGCTGGTGCAGCGCTGGATGGAGCGTTTGAGCCTGCTGGAAGCGAAACTGGGCGTGGTGCTGGTGCAGCTGCCGCCCAACCTGCCCAAAGACGTACCTCTACTGAAGGATTTCCTGCAACTGTTTCCTCAGGGCACACGCCTCGCCGTGGAGTTTCGGCATCCATCGTGGGAGTGCGATGCTGTGTTCGCAATGCTTCGCAGCATGGGAGTGGCACACTGTACCATCAGCTATCCCGGCTACCCGATGGACTGGACGCTGACGGCGCCGTTCGCGTATGTGCGGCTTCACGGCGTCACGAAGGTCTACGACTACTGCTACACGAGCGACGACTTGAGGCAGCTGGCTGGGCATATCCGCAGTATCGCCAGTGAGGTGGAGACGGTCCTCGTTTATTTCAATAATGACACCAACGCCTATGCCCCCGACAATGCCCGACAGCTGCAGACACTGCTGGTGACAACCTGAAGAAGTTGCAGGAAGCCGTCGGTGCGTACCGAATGGACTCACAGCCACCACATCGAAGGAGGACCGGGTGAGATTGAGAACCGAATGGATGTTTGTTCTTGTCCTTTTGTTGATGCTGGCGGTACCGAGCGAGTCAAGGCGCCGCCTGAGTGTGACTCACCTTCTGACCGAATGGCTGGAGAACCCGCTGGGCATCGACACCCTGCAACCGCATTTCTCGTGGCAGATACAGCATCAGGATCGTGGTGTCACTCAGAGCGCCTACCAGATTCAGGTTGCCAGCAGACCCGAACTCCTGCGCGATGGCAAGGTGGACATGTGGGACAGTGGCAGGGCGGACTCGTCGCAGAGCCTGAACGTTCGCTACGGGGGCAAGCCTCTGCACAGCCGAACTACCTATTACTGGCGTGTGCGAGTATGGGACAACAAGGGGGTCAGCAGTCCCTACAGCCAGACTGCCACGTTCGAGACGGCATTGCTCCAGCCGGATGAGTGGAAGGCGATGTGGGTTGTGGTGCCGAGAGCCGGAGGCAACGGATGGCATTCGCAGTTCTCCGACCGGGTGGACGTGACGAAGTGGGTGCAAATCGACCTGGGTAAGTCCGCAGAGTTCTCGCGGGTGATACTGTATCCGGCACGTCCGCACAACTGGGTTCGCGATGAGCCGGGTTTCGGTTTCCCCGTCAGGTTCCGCCTTGAAGCCAGCGACAGCCCCGACTTCACCGCAGCACGTGTCGTCGCAGACTACACGCAGGGAGACGTGCCCAACCCCGGCACCCAGCCCATGGTCATCGATGTGGGCACGCGGAAGGCGCGCTACGTGCGGCTGGTCATCACCAAACTGCACCATCCGGAGGGAGCACGCCCGCTGGCGGCTCTGGCGGAGATGGAGGTGCTGAACCCCTCTGGCAGGAACCTCGCGCTGAACGCAGCGGTGACCACCGATAGCTCCAATATGGACAGCATCGAGGAGCACGACTGGAGCCGCGCCATGCTCACCGACGGCATACGGGAATCGCGTCCGTCCCAAAGCTTTGCTCCGATGTTGCGGCGAGAGTTTCAGGTGACCGGCAGGGTGCGACGCGCCCGCGCCTACGTGACCGGACTGGGGTACTACGAGCTCTACCTGAACGGACAAAAGGTCGGTGACCGGGTGCTGGACCCGCCATACACCAGCTTCCACAAGCGCATCTATTACAGCACCTATGATGTGACCCGCCTGCTGAAGCGCGGCGACAACTGTGTGGGCGCCCTGCTGGGTAATGGCTGGTGGAAAGGGGCACCGCTGCTCCTGCTTCAGATGCACATCGAGTATTCGGACGGCACCGAGCAGCTGGTGGTGAGCGACAGCGAATGGCGCTGGGCACGAAGCCCCATTCTGGAAAACAGTCTGTATCATGGTGAGACCTACGATGCGCGACGCGAGCAGCCGGACTGGGCGCAGGCAGGCTTCGCCGAGCCGAGCGACGACGAGCGTGCATGGCAGCGGGTGCAGGTTGGCGAGGTGGGTGGTGTCGCCCTTTCCGCCCAGATGATGCCCCCGATGAAGGTGGTGCAGACGTTGAGACCGAAGTGGATTACGCAACCGCGCCCTGGTCTGTTCGTGGTGGATTTTGGACAGAACTTCTCCGGCTGGTGCCGACTGAGGGTGAGAGGCTCTGCCGGTACGACTGTCACCCTGAAGCATGCCGAAGTTCTGTTCGACAACGGGCTGGTGAACCAGCAGAACCTTCGGACTGCCCGCGCTACCGATACCTACATCCTGAAGGGCGATGGCGTGGAGGTGTACGAACCGCGCTTCACCTATCACGGCTTTCGCTATGTGCAGGTGGAGGGCTATCCCGGCACGCTCACGGTCAACGACATCGAGGGACGGGTGGTGCATACGGCGATGGCACCCCGTGGAGAGTTCGAATGTTCCAATGAGCTGCTCAATCAGATTCAGCGCAACGCGCAATGGGGTTACCGTACCAACTGGCATAGCATCCCCACCGATTGCCCCCAGCGTGACGAACGGCAGGGGTGGATGGGCGACGCGCAGATGACTGCCAACATGGGGCTGTACAACTTCGCCGCCGAGACCGCCTATGTGAAGTTCCTGCGTGACATCGCCGATGCACAGGGCGAGGATGGACGTATTCCGGATACCGTCCCGCACGTGTGGGGAACCAATCCCGGCGACCCGCAGTGGGCGGGGGCGTACCTCTTCATACTCTGGGACATGTACCGCCACGCCGGGGCAAAGCACCTTCTGGAACAGCATTACGAGGGCATGAAACGCTACGTGGAGATGCTGCGGCGCGAGGCAGGGGATTCCTGCATTCTCACCCGCAACAACTACGGCGACTGGGTGGCGGTGGTGGAAACCCCCAAAGACCTGGTCTCTACGGGAACCTACTACATCACCGTCAAGCATCTGGCGGACATCGCGCGTGTGCTGGGCAAGCGGGCTGATGAGCGCGAATACCGCGACCTGTGCGAGCGCATCGCCTCGGCGTTCAACGCCCGCTTCTGGAACTCTGAGACGATGCAGTACGGCAACGGCAGTCAGTTCTCCAACATCTTTCCTCTCTATCTGGGTATCGTGCCCGAACAGCATCGGCAAAAGGTGCTGGAGAGCGTGGTGAACGACATCACGGTGAACCACAAAGGACACCTGAGCACGGGCTTCATCGGAACGCGCTACCTGCTGGACGGACTGACGATGCTGGGGCGCCCAGACATCGCCTATCTGGTGGCATCGCAGGATACCTACCCAGGCTGGGGCTACATGGTTCGGATGGGCGCCACGACCATCTGGGAGCTCTGGAAGTATGAGGTTGGTCCGGGCATGAACTCGCACAACCACCCGGCGTTCGGTCTGATCAGCGGCTGGTTCTACGAGGTGCTGGCTGGGATTGAACCCGATACCAGCCAGGGTGATTGGGAGCGCTTTGTGGTGCGTCCGCACCCGGTTGGAGACCTGCGCTGGGCACAAGCCTCGGTGAACACCCTGCGGGGAAGGGTAGCCGTGCGCTGGGAGAAACGAGCAGATGTCTTCCTGCTCAGTGTGGTGGTGCCAGCCAACAGCGCGGCAACAGTTTACCTGCCGAAGCTGGGCGCTGCCAATCCGCAGATAACGGAGGCGGAGGGCAGGGTTTGGCGCGACGGTGCCTTTGTGTCGCGAGTGCCAGGCGTGCTGAGCGCTCGGGACGAGGGCAACTGGATGGTGGTCGAGGTAGGTTCGGGCGACTACCACTTCAAGCTGCAAGATGCAGACAGATGAACAGTTGTCCTCTGGCGGCACCTGTGATATAATCGGTGAAACTGCGGGAGGTGCTACCATGGAGGAGCAACAGTCGCAGTCAGAACAGACCACCCAGGAGCAGCAACGCCCAGAGCCGATTGATGTGGTGACTGTGGCGCTCTGGTTCATCGAGGAGATGCAGGCTCAGGCGTGGGTCAAAATGGGTCTGTTGAAAGACCCGGTATCGGGGGAATTGCAGACCGACCTGCCACAGGCGCGACTCGCCATCGATTGCGTGGCGGCAGTGGCAGAGGTACTCAAGCCCCACCTTCAGGAGGAACAGCGGCGAGACCTGGAGCGCCTGCTGACCGACCTGCGATTGAATTTCGTGCAGCGAAGCACGGGGGCGTAACACGCTGCGTTGTCAGGTCCATTTTGGAAGGAGGCGACCATGCATCGTTCGCAGGAAAGTGCAGAAGTTCGCTGGCTGCGTGCGCATTGGACACGCTATTATCTTCTTCGCAGATGCTATCTGTGGGCGGCAAAAGGGTTCCGAACCTTCGCTATCTGGGTACGGGGTAGGGCATCGCGGGTGGCGCACTGGATACTGGACTACACGGACCCGCTGGCAAAGTATCAGCGCCAGCGCCAGCAGTTTCTTGCCTTCTACGACCGCTATGAGCAATTAGTGGACGTGTTGTGCTGGGCAGCGCGCGACACTGTGCACGACGGCTGTGATGAGCAATACCGGGAGATACGGGGCTGGCTGATGGACAACTATGCCCCGATGCGTCGGGCGCTGGAACCCTTCATCCAGCAGGCGCTCGCAGAGAGCGACCACAACACGAGGCAGGACCCGTTTGAGATGCTGTTTGCACCCGAGCACGTGATGCAGGTCATCGAACAGGACGATGGCGACCTGCTGGGCAGGATCATTCTCACCCGCGACATCGTGGCGCGCTACGACGCACATCTGCGCTCAAAACTCGACAAACACGGTAGGCAGGTAACGCATTAGTATGACGATACGTCACTTCCGTTCGGCAGACCGCGAGGCAGTTCTCACCCTTTGGAATCGCTGTATGGGGGAACTGTTTCCTTTGGAGGCTGCCCTCTTCGAACAGAACGTGCTGAAAGATGCGCACTTCGACCCAGAAGCCATCTGGGTGGCGGAAGACGCTGACGGCAGCTTGCTGGCGTATGCTCATGCGAAGGTGTGCAAAGAGCCGCTGGGGGCAGCTGGAATGATGCCCGAGCAGGGCTGGGTTAGTGCTCTGGCGTTTGAACCCGGCGAAGCCGGGCAGGAGGCGGCTCGGGAAGTGCTGCAAACGGCGCTCGAGTGGCTCAGGGCACAGGGACGCAGGCGGGCAAGCTACGGCTCCGACCCGGCGCACCTGTTCCCCGGACTCCCTTCCGAGCAGACCACACACCAGCGCATCCTGCAGGAGGCAGGTTTCACCATCAGCCAGCATGTGGTGGTGGATTTGATCCGTGAACTGTCGGACTATCGGGTTCCGGAGGAGGTGGAGGAGAACCTTCACCGCCTGCGCGACGAGTACACCGTCCGTCCCTGCACCACCGATGACGTACCGGCTCTTCTCTGCTTTCTGGAGAAGGAGTTCCCCGGCAGGTGGCACTACGAGACGGTCAAACGCCTCGAGACGGAGGAGACCCCTCAGGACATTCTCATCCTTGCGCAGGGCAAGGAGGTGGTGGGCTTCTGCCACAATTTCCATCGCGGCTCGAAGCGCATCGGTCCGTCCATCTACTGGCGCAGGCTGCTGGGAGACCAGTATGGCGGGCTGGGTCCGATCGGGCTGGCTGAAAGCACCCGAGGTAAAGGACTGGGGTTGGCTTTGCTGTGCAAAGGGGTGGAGTATGTGAAGTTACAGGGCGCCACCCGCATGGCGATTGACTGGACCGACCTCGTGGACTTCTACGGCAGAATCGGTTTCCGTGTGTGGAAGCGATACCATTCTGCCACGTGCCAGCTGTAGTCGTTTCCCCAATCAACCCTGTGGCGAGCGATACGCTCGCCACAGGTGCATCGTTCGCAGACGCTGCGCCGTTTGCCCGACCCGGTTAATTATGTTAAAATGAAGTACATAAGTATCTTTTCGTCATGATGAGGCGGCGATGCCCATTGCGGTTGGCATAGCATTCAAACGAGTGGCGCGTTCATACTGGTTTGACCCGGCAGGCTACGAGCTGAAAGAATGGGACAAAGTGATTGTGGAGACCACGCGCGGTCAGGAGATGGGCACGGTGCGCATCGCCCCGCGCGAGATAGGTGACGAGGATCTGCAAGCGCCGCTCAAGCCTATCTTGCGTCCAGCCACCCCGGAAGACATTGACCAGTACAAACAGAACCTCTATCTGGCAAAAGAGGCGTTTGGCATCTGCAAGGCGAAAATCGCCAAACACGGCTTGCCCATGAAGCTGGTCAACTCGGAGTACGCCTTTGATCGCACGCAGCTCACCTTCTACTTCGTCGCCGAAAATCGGGTGGACTTTCGGGAGCTGGTGCGCGACCTCGCAGCGACCTTCCGCACGCGGATTCAGCTTCTGCAAATCGGTCCGCGTGATCAGGCGAAGATGATGGGGGGTATCGGTCCCTGCGGATTGACACTCTGTTGCAGCACGTTTCTCAAAGAGTTCACCCCCATCTCGATGAAAATGGCAAAAGACCAAAGCCTTTTTCTGAACCCGGTGAAGGTTTCCGGCGTGTGTGGCAAGCTGATGTGCTGTCTGCAGTACGAGCATGAGATGTACAAAGATGCCAGAACGCGCCTGCCCCGCATCGGCGAGGTGGTGCGCACACCGCGTGGGGAAGGGCGCGTGAACGACCTGAACGTGTTGAAGGAAGAGGTGATGGTGGAGTTTTTGGACGGCACGGTGATGACCTTTGCCGCAGTGGAACTGCAATGGGAGCGGCGGGCAACTACCTGTGCCTGTGCCGCGGCGGACGCATCCGAAGGTCGCGACGAAGAACCTGCTGTGGATGAGGAGGTGCCGGATACCGATGCCTATCTATGAGTTTCGCTGCAAAGGATGCGGACGAAAGTTCGAGGAGCGATTGCCCACCACCGACGTGTCGGGCGTGCAGTGCCCGGAGTGTGGCTCGGCGGAGGTGGCGAGGCTGGTGTCGCTCTTCTTCTCGCCGAAGGCAAGCCGCGACATGGGTGTTGTGGGCTGCAGCCGGTGTGCTGGCAACCCTCCCGCTTTCTGCGAAGCTGGCGAGTGCGCCGCGTGTGAGTGATGTGTCATGCAGGCGTCGTCGCACGAGCGGTGGGAGGTTTTCCACGCCACCAGCGATGAAGTGGAAGCGAGCATCCTGCAGGGGCTTCTGGAGAGCGCCGGTATTCCCACCGTCCGACAGCGCCTCGGAGCACACGTGTACGGAGCGGGGTGGGTGAATATCCTGGTGCCTTACGATCGGATAGAGGAAGCGCGACGGGTGATAAACGAAGCGCAACACGCTGCCGGACCGAAAGAAGGGGATAACGGGCATTATGGAACGTGAAAAGGTCTATTATGTGACAACACCGATCTATTATGTGAACAGCTCACCGCATATCGGCAGTACGCTCACCACGCTGGCGGCGGATATTCTGGCGCGTTACCAGAAGATGCAGGGGCTCCGGGTATGGTTCCTGACGGGAACGGACGAGAACGCCATCAAGGTGCACCGAGCCGCTCAGGAGCGAGGCATCCCCACCAGCCAGTTTGTGGACGAGCTGGCGGAGGAGTTTCAGCAGGCATGGCGCGTCATGCACATCGAGTACGACGACTTCATCCGCACCACCGAGCCTCGTCACGTGCGCGTGGTGCAGGAGTTCTTCCGCCGGATGCTGGAGAAGGGTGACATCTACAAGGGCGTGTACGAGGGCTGGTACTGCGTGTCCGACGAGACCTTCTTCGCACCATCGGACGTGGGCGAGGACAAACTCTGCCCGAATGCCGAGTGCCGGCGTCCCCTGCAGTGGGTGCAGGAGGAGGACTATTTCTTCCGTCTATCTGCCTACGGCAACCGCCTGTTGCAATATATCGAGCAGAATCCCGACTGGCTCGAGCCGGAGTTCCGAAAGAACGAAGTGATTGCCTTCATCAAACAGGGGTTGCGTGACCAGAGCGTCACTCGCGCAAATCCATGCTGGGGCATACCGGTGCCCGGCGAGCCGGACAAGGTGATTTACGTCTGGTTCGACGCGCTGATCAACTACGTCTCTGCTACCGGCTGGCCCGATGACATAGAGTGCTATCAGCAGCTGTGGCCCGCGGTGCACCTGATGGGCAAGGAGATTTTCGTGCGCTTCCATGCCACTCTATGGCCCGCGATGCTGATGTCGCTGGGCCTGCCCGTGCCCGAGCGTGTCTTCGGGCATGGATGGTGGACCATCGGCGGCGAGAAGGGAAGCAAATCTAAAGGCAACCTGCCCCATCCGGTGCAGCTGGCGAAGGACATCGCGACGTGGTCGGGAGCGGAGTTCGACATCGCTGTGGATGCCGAGCGTTACCTGCTGATCCGTGAGATGCAGTTTGGATTGGACAGCGAGTTCTCCGAAGAATCCTTCCGCAAGCGTTACAATAGCGACCTCGCCAACGACCTGGGCAACCTGCTGAACCGCACCCTGAACATGGTGTGGCGCTACGCGGAGGGGCGTGTTCCCAGACCGTTGCAGGCGAACGCCGAGGTGGCGGAGCTGGCAGCGGACATCGTGCGGGGTATCGCCGAGGAGACCTATCGCTTCCGGCTGAACGGTGTGCTGGAGCAGATATGGCGAATGGTCTCCCGCCTGAACAAATATCTGGACGAGCAGGCACCGTGGAGCCTCTATCGGGCTGGCGAGACGGAACGCGCTCAGGGAGTGCTGTATGATGTGCTGGAAGGCGTCAGGCTGTGCGCTTTGTGGCTGGCGCCAACCATGCCCGTAGCCACCGCCCGCATCTGGCAGCAGCTGGGTATCGACGCCATGCCGGTGAAAGCCAGCTGGCAGGCGGAAAGCGCGTGGGGGCGTCTGCAGCCCGGAACATCTGTGCAGCAGCCTCAGCCGCTGTTCCCGCGGATTACAGAAGAGGCGGTGATGGCAACCGCAGAAAGGGAGACCGACATGGAGCAGAACAACTTGATTACCATTGGAGACTTTCAGAAGCTGGATATCCGAATTGCGGAGGTGAAGATGGCGGAGCCGGTGCCCAACACCTCCAAACTGTTGAAGTTGACGATAGACATTGGCGGTGAAGAGCGCACGCTGGTGGCAGGCATTGCCGAGACCTACAGCCCGCAGGATGTGGTGGGCACGCAGATAGTGGTATTGACGAACCTGCAACCCGCTACCATTCGCGGCGTACAGTCGCAGGGAATGTTGCTGGCGGCGGAGGTGGACGGCAAAGCCATCCTGCTGACCCCCGACAAACCGGTTCCGGTGGGAAGCAAGGTACGTTAGGGCTGGTTGAATTGCACGGTGTGGCAGTGGTGCTGGCAGGCGGCGCAAGCCGTCGGATGGGCGCCTCGAAAGCGCGGCTGGAATGGCATGGCCAACCGCTTCTGGTGCACGTGGTGGAGCGGTTGCAGAGTCATTTCGGTCGCGTCGTGGTGGTTGGTGGAGATGTGCAGTCGCTGTGCCCGCCCGGCGTGCTGTGGCTTGAGGACGAGCAACCGGGCGCTGGCGTAGCCGCGTCGATATGCGGTGCCCTGCGTCGTCTGCAGCAGCCGTGCTTCGTTTGCGGGTGCGATATGCCCTTCGTTCATGCCGGTCTGGGCAGATGGTTATTGGAGAACGGTGGGGGATGCGCCGCGCATGTGCCCCACTGGCAGGGTTCGCCACAGCCGCTTCATGCGGCTTGGTTCCCCGAAACGGTGAATGCTCTGCAGCAGAAGTTGTCCGAGGGCGAGCGAACCATGTGGCGCATCCTGCACAGCATGGACGAAATGGGTGCGGTGCGGTGGGCGGGTGAGGCGGAAGTGCGCCAGTTTGACGCCGACGGGCAGTGCTTCGTCAACCTGAACACCCCGCAGGATTGGGCGCAATGGAGTGCTCGCCCGGAAAGGAGGTGAGAGAGGAGTGAAAAAGGAGATTATCGTGAACGTGGGCAGCCGCGAAACGCGCATCGCCGTGCTGGAGGACGACCGGCTGATGGAGCTGCACGTGGAGCGGGAGGAGCGCATCGTGGGCAGTATCTACAAGGCGCGCGTGGCGAACATCCTGCCCGGAATGGATGCCGCCTTTGTGGATATCGGTCTGGAGCGAAACGCTTTCCTGTACGTGGGCGACATCCTGCCGGAGACCGGCGACGACACCCCGGCGCCTGCATCCATGCGCCGTTCCGCACTGCGCAACCGCAACATCAAGGAAATCCTTCGCGTCGGGCAGGAGATTCTGGTGCAGGTGACCAAGGGACCGCGCGGCACCAAGGGCTGTCGGGT
>CAKZNX010000026.1 GCA_937132045.1 uncultured bacterium | reverse complement strand
CGCGCACGAGAGGCGTTTATGCGCGTATTCTGGATCCCCGATCTGCACTATCTGGCAGATGTGGTGGACGACCGTGGATGGCAAGATTGCCGTTTGCGCCCAAACCAGCTGCTGGCGCTTGCCATTCCACAACCGCTGGTGTCGCGGGATATGGCAAAGCAGATAGTCCGGACTGTGGAGCGTCACCTGCTGACCCCGTTCGGACTGCGCACGCTGGCGCCGTTTGACCCGGAGTACCGTGGTCGTTACGAGGGAGGAGTCTACGCTCGCGATAGTGCGTATCATCAGGGCACTGTGTGGACGTGGTTGCTGGGACCTTACGCGGATGCCCTGCTGTTCACGCTGGGACAGACCCCCCAGACACTCTCGCGCGTGCGCGGTCTCTTGAGACCTTTCGAGAAGCACCTGCGCGATGGTGGGCTGGGCACAGTCTCCGAAATCTTCGACGGCGACCCGCCCCACCATCCACGGGGCTGCTTCGCGCAAGCATGGAGCGTCGCAGAGCTGCTGCGAATCTGGCATCGGACGCGGAGCTAGGTTTGCCGACGCAGGATACACAGCGGAGTCTGCTGGCTACCCTGCCCCAGCGGATTGTCGCGGAACAGCTCCACAACCAGCGTCCGGTCTACCCCACGACTGGCGCCGAGCACTTCCACTCCCAGGTCGTTGGCGTCGACGATAGCCACCGGCACCCCGAGGTCATCGGCGAGGCTCTGAGCCACTTTGCCCGGATTCTTGGGGGCAAGAGAGGCATAGCGGTTGTAGGGCGGAAGCGTGTAGGGCGTGGGTCCGTCGATAGCGGCAACGCTGCGCCCCGAAATTCGGTAGAACACCCCGCGAATGCCCAGCGGCTTGGTGATGGCTGCCACCGCCGCTGCCAGCAGGATTCGCCACACGCCTGCCTCGCGCAGAGCCAGCTCCATCGTGACGGGACTGCCGATACCGATACCGTGTGGCGTTTTGGTCACAAACCTGCTCAGCCATCGCGCCAGTGGTCGGGGATGCAGGTCATCCACCGGGAAGGCGCGGCGCTGGCATATCGCCACAACTTTTTCGCTGATTGCCAGGATGTCGCCTTGCCGCAGGTGCGCCGCAGCATACTGCTTGACCACGTCGGCGATGTTCTCGCCGGGCTGCACCACATGCGTGCGGATGGGATAGCGCGCCCACACCTGTCCGCGAGCGGTGCGGTTCAGTTCCTTACCCGGGTTTGGCGACAAATCCATGGGGTATCACCTCCGGCAGCGTGCCTTGCTCACGCCTTTCAGTGTTTCTGCACACAAAAGGAACAAAGCACGGCATTTTGACATCGATGTATAGTGTATCATGGCTGTAACAGCGCGTTGGGCGACAGGCTTGCCCTCGTGACAATACCTGTTTGCTGCGCAGCACGCGCCAGACCCCGGAATGTGCTGTGAAACGGGCACTCATTATGGAATATACCCACTGGAGGCGGCGCGAAAAACGGAAAGGAGCTACAAGGAGCAGATGAGTGCCATGGCTACACCGAAGCATAAAGGTTCCGATGAGCGCTCGGTTAAGCTGACCAAACGCGAGATTGAGGTGCTCTCGCTGATTATCGAGGGACGCTCCAGCAAGGAGGTCGCCGACCTCCTGTTTGTCAGCAAGCGCACTGTCGACTTCCATCTCGCGAACATCTACGACAAACTGCAGGTATCGAACCGTGTGCAGGCGTTCCGCCGCGCTGCCAGCTTGGGTTTGATACCTTTCGATACCCAGAAGCCACCTTACGCCGAGTCCTAAAGCTCCCTTTCGGTAGCCTTTCAACGGTGCAGTGACCGGTTCATCTGACCCGGTCACTGCTGCTCTATGGTACCCTGCACCATCTCTGCGAAGTACTGATGCAGGCGCATGTCGTCCGTCAGTTCCGGATGAAAGGCGCTCCCCAGAAGGGTTCCCTGCTGTACCAGCACCACCTTACCGTCCAGCTGCGCCAGCACCTCCACGCCCTCGCCCACCCGCGTCACGTAAGGCGCACGGATGAACACGGCACGCAGCGGCGGCTCGCCCAGTCTGGGAACCGACAGGTCTACCTCGAAGCTGTCCACCTGTCGTCCGAAGGCGTTCCGCGCCACGGTCACGTTCATCAAGCCCAGGCGCGGTTGCTGCGGATAGCCTTCGATGTCGTGCGCCAGCACAATCATGCCCGCACAGGTGCCGTAAACAGGCATACCCTCTGCTGCCCGACGGCGGATTGCCTCGTCCAGCCCGTATCTCTGCATCAGCTTGATGATGGTGGTACTCTCGCCGCCAGGGATGATCAAGCCCTGCACCTGCTCCAGCTGCTGGACGGTGCGTACTTCACACCCTTTCGCACCACAGCGCTGCAGAGCACGAAGGTGTGCGTCGAAATCGCCCTGCAGCGCCAGTACTCCAATGGTCAGATGCTCTCCCTCCATATCTTCTACAGTATACCCTATCGTTCGACGGGCACCGGACCGAACACGGGCACCGCCATATCCGCCGAGTCGGTGACGTTGCAATACGGGTCGATGCCGAAGCCATACCACAGATAGGCGTTCTGCGGGCACGGTTCGGTGAGGTGCAACAGAATGTCCATCGGCGAATGGCTGTCCACCTCCATCTTGTAGATGAGGCGGTAGGCGTGGTGCTGTTCAGTGCGAATGGAGAAACCCGACAGCCTGCCGGGTGCGGTCAGCACACCGTTGACATCCGTGAAACGCACCCGAATCCGTGTGCCCTCGGCGTTATCCACCTTTGCGCCCACAAGACGCGGTCCGGACAGAATGTCCGCGCGCCCAAACAGCTCGCGCAGAGCGACCTTTGCCAACCTTCTGCCCAGTCTCTTCAGCCCCTTTGTGCTGATGTGGATCAGGTCGTCCAGTTCCAGGTCCACAGCGGGAACCACTGCCGCGTGCGGTACCTCCTCAGCCAGCCGGCGCTGAACATCCTGCACCTGGTTCCAAGCCACTTCACCCTCCAATGGCATTGCCACTACAAAACGTCCCAGCTGCACGTAGTAGAAAGGCAGGTCGGGGTCATTGAAGTCGGCGCGAACGCTGGCGATGAAACGGGTAAACCTCTCAGCGAACAGAGGGGCATCGCTGGGGTTGGCGTCGCTCTCGCCCTGGTACCACAGCACGCCTCGCACTCTGGCGCCCACAGCGTGGAAGCGCCGCAACATGCTGCCGTAAAGCGAATCGCCGCCGAGGTGTGACAGCGCAGGGTCCCATTGCGTCATGGAGGTACCCCCATGCGCACACGGCACCAGCCCTATGGGCACTGCGGTCTCCTGAACCAGCGTTTTGGCGAATGCCAGCCCCAACCCTGCTCCCTTGTTGCGAGTGCGATGCCACTCCGCGTGGGATTCGTCGGCGGGGATGCCCACATTCGGATTGTGCACTCGGTCAACGGAACAACACAGCCAGTGCAGCGGCTCGCGCGCCACCTCCCAGCTCTCCGCCATGGTGTAGCTGTGTACCAGCGGGTGCGGTTCCTCCACGTCCACCAGGTCACCCACACCCTCCATGTTGGACTGTCCCGCCAGCACCCACAGGTCGCCCACCAGCACTTCTCGCACCTCGGCAACCTCATCAGGTCGCTGCTGCAGACGAAACCGCAGGGTGTACGCCCCGCCAGTTGGGAGCGTGAGAAATGCCTGCCACCGCCCATTTTGCACCGAACCGGCTGACGTCCATGGCTGAATCACTTCACCGGCACGCTCCACCTGCGCCTCGATTACTCCGTCGGCTGCGGAGCCACACCTGCCCTCTGCCTGAATAAGCGCCTTTTCCTCAGAGTCTCTTTGAAACACCTGGTAGTCGCAAGCGCCCCGCTCTACGATCAGCATCCCATTCCTCCACGGTAGACTTACACCTGCTGTTTAAGCATGGCGTGCCGCGTTCCCTGCGTGTGGCGAGACAGTGGCTTGGGGGCAATACGCTTGACGCGACAAGCCCGTCCGCGTATAGTGTTAACGGGTGGTCAAAGAATGGATGTTGTTCCGGAAGACATCCTGGAGCGCCGATTGTGGGTGCTGGCGCAGCTCACCAACCGTCTTGCACAGGCTGGCATACGCCCAATTCTGGTGGGCGGCACGGCGGTGGCGCTCTACACTGCTGGTTCGTACTTCACTGCCGACATGGATATCGTGGCGAGTAATCGGCGCCTCGCAGCGCAAGCGTTACAGGAGATGGGCTTTCAGCCTGAAGGGCGTCACTGGGTGCATCAAGAGTGGGACATCGCCGTGGAGATACCGGACACCGACCTCGCTGGCGACCCTAAACGAGTAGTGCAGGTTGAATTGCCCGATGGCTCTTGTGTATATTGCATCGGGGTGGAAGACCTGCTGATTGACCGGCTGAACGCCGCAGTGCACTGGCGTTCGCTGGAAGATAGACGCTGGGCGAAAGAGCTGCTAAAACTGCACAATCGGTCGCTCGACCGAGAGTATCTGTGGAGCCGAGCGCAACAAGAAGGGGTGCTCGGCCTGCTGAACGAGCTGCAGAGTGAGGTTTCCGGCACCGATGAGGAAGATGAAGTGGACTGACATACAATCGTGCCGACGTGTCCACCTGCTGGACATGATGCGAAGAGAGGCGTTGAAACGCCTGCCACGCACTCGTCCGCGTGACCCTGACGAAGAGCGCGCGTTGAGTCAGATCGTTCAGACGCGCTGGGAGCGCTGGCTTGCTTCCGGCAAGCTGGTCATTCTTGAACCGCGGCGCTGGCGCCTTCGTCTCGGCAGCAAGTCGGAGGAAATCTCCCGCTAAGCCCCAAGCGTGCGCTTCAGGAAGTTCAACGTGACCTGCCAGGCTTTCTGAGCAGCGTCAGCGTTGTATCCCTGCTGGTTGTTGGGATTGGCGAAGGCGTGCCCCGCCCCCGTGAACACGTGTATCTCCACCTTCTTGCGCAGACGCTTCAGCTCCGTTTCAAACGCCCGCACCATCTCCACAGGTATACCGCGGTCCCTATCGCCGAAGATGCCCAGCACCGGGCATGCGATACGTTTCAGAGCTGCCTCATCCGTCAAAAGGCGACCATAGTAGATGACACATGCAGCGACGCGCGGCTCGTTCACGGCCAGCGTCAGCGACCATCCCCCACCCATGCACCAGCCGATCACGCCGGATCGCTTTCCGCGGGTTTGTGGCAGGCTCCGCAGGTATTCGAACCCGGCTTTCAGGTCGCGCAGGGCGCGGTCTTCAGGGAGGGCGCGGCTCAGCTCGTGTGCCTCCATCATCTCGGTAGCTACCCTGCCTCGATACAGGTCTACCGCCAGCGCCACGTATCCCTGTTTTGCCAGTGCGTCCGCCTGTTCTTTCACCCACTGGTTCAACCCCCACCACTCATGGATAACCAGCATACCGGGGAAGGTTCCACGCGCCCTGGGCAGAGCCACGTAGCCACCCACATTCTCGCCGCCGCTTCTGAAGCTAACGTTTCGGGTATCGATATCGTATGGCATGTTCAGCCCACTCCTTT
>CAKZNX010000025.1 GCA_937132045.1 uncultured bacterium | reverse complement strand
ACGGGTATGCCCACCGCCAATCATCCGCGCAACATCGAGGCGCTGAAATGGTATCAGAAACTGATCGAGGTGCAGGGTGGCGCCGAGGAGGTGAACGCCTTTCAGGCGGGCTTCGGTCAGGAGATGGGTATCAATAACCCGTTTCTGGTGGGCAAAGTGGCGATGATGATCAACGGGCAATGGAATCCCTACTGGTTCCAGCGGTATGGACCCAAGGTGCGCTACGGTGCCGCGCCCATCCCCTACCCCGACCAGTACGCTGAACAGAAGAATCCCACGTGGTTGGGCGGGAACATCTTCTGCATCCCGGTCAACTGCAAACATCCGAAGGAGGCTTGGGAGTTCCTGCGCTGGACGCAGACTGTGGAGGCGCAGGTGCTGTTTGCCAGCACCATGCACGGCGTGCCCAACATTCTGGAAGCGCGCAAGGAACCCAGCCTGCGTCACGGGGAACCGTGGAAGCGTGCGTTCGCGGTGTTCATGGACGTGGCAAACAGCCGAAATGCGCGGCACTTCCCGCCCACGCCCATCACCGGATTGTATCAATATGAGATTTACAGCGCGGTGGACTTTGTCCGGTACGGTACGAAGACGCCGGAACAGGCTCTGCGCGATGTGCAGAAGCGCGTCCACCGGGAGATGCTGTTGTGGCGGAGGTGATGTGAATGCGTGAGAGGCAGCGGAATTTGCAGGGATGGCTCTTCGTCTCGCCGTGGATTGCCGGGTTTCTGATGTTCACGCTGTACCCCATTCTCACCTCTCTGTACTACAGCTTCTGCGACTATCGGGTGCTCACCCCGCCGCGCTGGGTAGGCTTGGCGAACTACGTGGCTTTACTCACCGACCGTGACTACTTTCTGCCCTCACTGTGGAACACCTTCTTCATGATGATCGAGCTGCCCCTGGCTCTCATCATCGGGCTGACCATGGCGCTCCTGCTGAACCACAAGATTCCCGGTATCGGCGTCTTCCGCACCATCTACTATCTGCCGTCCATCATGCCGGTGGTGGCAGTGGCGGTGCTGTGGCTGTGGGTACTGAACCCGCAGTACGGCTTGTTGAACGCTGTGTTGACCCCGGTGCTGGCGCCGTTCGGGCTGCAACCGCCGGGCTGGCTGGCAGACCCAAGCTGGTCAAAACCCGCCTTCATCATGATGGACCTCTGGGCTGTCGGCGGCAGTGTGGTGATCTATCTGGCGAGCCTGCAGAACGTGCCCGCTCACCTGTACGAGGCAGCCGAGATCGACGGCGCGGGCGCCTGGCATAAGACGGTGAATGTCACCCTGCCGATGATCTCGCCCGTCATCTTCTACAACCTCATCATGGGCGTGATATGGACGTTCCAGTACTTCACGCAGACCTTCATCATGACACAGGGCGGTCCGCAGAACTCCACGCTGTTCTACGCGCTCTATCTCTTCTACAACGCGTTTCGCGACTTCCGAATGGGGCACGCCTGCGCGATGGCGTGGATACTTTTCGTCCTCACGCTGGTCGCCACGCTGGTGGTCTTCCGCACCTCTGCACGCTGGGTGTACTACGAAGGGGAGAGGGGCTGATGGCAACCGGAACGCTGAGTAAAACCAACGGCCTAACCGGGTGGAGACAGTCCAGAGTGTGGCGCAGGCGCATCGCCGTGACCGCTGTATACCTCGTGCTGGTTGCGCTGAGTGTGTCTTTTCTCGCGCCGTTCGGACTGATGGTCTCCACCTCACTGAAGACCGAGGACCGCATCTTCACCGAGACAATCGAATGGATACCGAACCCCATCCGCTGGCAGAATTATGCCGAGGCGTTGCAGTCGTTCCCGTTTCTGCTGTACCTGCGCAACACGCTGTTCGTGTGTGCGCTGGTGGTGGTCGGAACGGTGCTGTCCTCTGCCCTGCCTGCATACGGTTTCGCGCGGCTGCGCTGGAAAGGGCGCGATGTGCTTTTCCTGATCATGCTTGCCACCATCATGCTCCCTGCGCAGGTGACCATGCTGCCGGTGTTCGTGCTGTTCCGCACGATTGGCTGGACAGGCACCTACCTGCCGCTGGTGGTACCGCCGTTCTTCGGCAGCGCCTTCGCCATCTTCTTGCTGAGACAGTTTTTCCTCACCATCCCGCAAGAGCTGTCGGACGCTGCCCGCATTGACGGCTGCTCCGAGTGGCGCATCTTCTGGCAGATTATCGTGCCGCTATCCATCCCGGCGCTGGCAACAGTGGCTCTCTTCGCGTTTATCGGTGCGTGGACGGACTTCATCAACCCGCTGGTTTATCTCACGGACGAAAGCACCTACACGCTGGCGGTCGGCTTGCAGACATTCGTGGGACGGCACAGCTCGGAGTGGAATCTGCTGATGGCAGCTGCGACGGTGGTCACCCTGCCGCTGATGGTGGTCTTCTTCTTCACCCAGAAGCTGTTCATCGAGGGCATTACGCTTACTGGCATCAAGGGATAGGAGGCACCCCGTGGCAGTTGCGCTGATACATCAGACCGACATCTTCCGCCCGCATAACGACCCCGACGACCACTTCGACCTCGCCTGCGCATACGCCCTCACCGTGCAGGGCAGGTTAGCTCTGAAGGGTATTGTCATTGACCACCCGCCCCCGAAGTTTGACGGCGACCCTGATTTTCTCTCTATCGCACAGATGAACCACCTCACGGGGCTGACCGTGCCTGCTGTCGTCGGGTCATCTCAACCCATGAGGTCGCCCGGAGACACCGAAGCCTCCGTGCCGCCCGCGGACAGAGCGGCGGTTCGATTCATCCTCGATACGCTTCGGCAGGCGCGCGAGAAGGTGGTCATCACAGTGGTTGGTTCGTGCAGGGACGTTGCCCTGGCAGGCAGGACGGACCCCTCGCTTTTCGCTCGCAGGTGCGCCGGAGTCTATGTGAACGCCGGCACCGGTTCACCCGATCCGCATCTCGCCGCGACGCTGGAGTACAACGTCACCCTTGACCCGATTGCCTACCGTGCCGTATTTGACCTGCCCTGCCCTGTGTACTGGCTGCCATGTTTCGAAGACTACGTGGGTGAATGGCGCGTGAGACGATATGCCACTTACTGGCGGTTTCGTCAGGAGGAGATACTTCCGAAGCTATCTCCCAGAATGCAGAACTTTTTCCTCTACATGCTGGAGCGCGTGCGGGACGTAGCGTGGCTGCGCTACCTGACTCGCCAGACAGAATCCGCGAAGCTCGAGCACCACGCCCAGCAGGACCGCAACATGTGGTCTGTGCCGAGCTTCTTCCATGCAGCTGGGGTGACGGTGACATCGGAGGGCGAGGTGGTGCCATTGCGGTCCGCAGGGGAGTCGGCGGTGTACGGGTTCCAGCCAGTCCGTGTGCAGTGCGACGACTCCGCCGTCACCACATGGCAACCCGACCCGCGAAGCACCAATCGCTTCATGTTCTTCGTGCGAGATGTCGAGCATTACCAGACCGCCATGACGAGAGCGCTGAAAAAGACTATTTCCTCACTGGGTTGAGACCGCAGGTACTCGCCAGTGCCGTGGTACAATCTGTCTGGTGGCATAGACATGGCTCTGCTTCACGTGCGCTGGCTTGGCAAGGTGGACTACCTCTCTGCGTGGGAGTTGCAGAAGGATGTTGCCCGGCGGAGGCTGGATGGTGCGGTTCCGGATACGCTCCTGCTGCTGGAACACGACCCGCCGGTCATCACACTTGGACGGGCGTCCCATCGGGAGCACCTCCTCGCCACACCGGCACAACTGACTGCGATGAGCATCCAGCTGGTCGAGTCCGATCGCGGCGGCGATATCACCTACCACGGACCCGGACAGCTGGTCGGCTATCCCATCCTGGACATTCGCGAGCACGGGAGAGACGTGCATCTTTACCTGCGACGACTCGAACAGACTCTGATACGGACT
>CAKZNX010000024.1 GCA_937132045.1 uncultured bacterium | reverse complement strand
GGTGGACTACCTGCCCGTGGGCGACACCGGGTGGTTCGGTATCGATTACCTGCGGGTGTATCGGTCACAATAGGAGGTAAGGATGGCGGACTACTTCAACCTGCCCATGCTGGGGCAGACGATGGAAGAGGGTACCATCACCCGCTGGCTGAAAGTGGAAGGTGACTACGTTCGCCGCGGCGACATCATTGCCGAGGTGATGACGGATAAAGCGAACCTCGAGGTAGATGCCACGTTCGACGGTTATCTGCGCAAAATCCTCACGCCGGAAGGCGAGACAGTGCCTGTTGGTGCGCCTATTGCCATTATCAGCAAGGCACCTGATGAGGACATCTCCAGTCTGGTCAAGGCAGGGGTAGCGTCGATGCCGCAACCCACCTCCGCTCAGGTGTCAGCCACGGAGACAGTTCAGCCCGCGCAGGTAGCTGAGCCGACTGCCCCGTCGCCTGCTGTCAGCGAGGAACGGCTGTTCGTCAGCCCGCGCGCGCGCCGACTGGCTCAGGAGAAGGGCGTGCCTCTGCACGCGCTGACAGGGCGAGGCACCGGACCGCAGGGACGCGTCCTCGAGCGCGATGTGGAAAGCGTGTGGCACGAGCTGATGTCGTCGAAACCGCGCGTTACTCCGCTGGCAGAGAAGGTTGCTGCCGAGGCTGGGGTGGATGTAACCGCTCTGGCAGGCACGGGCGTCGGCGGACGCGTCACACGGGAAGACGTGGTGCGGGCGAGTGCAGCGCCTCCCGCGCAACCTGCGGCTACTCCTGCCGAAGCACAGGTCGTCCGATTGACGGGTCTGCGCAAGCTGGTGGCAGAGAACGTGGTGAAGGGGTTCTTCTCGGCGCCGCCGGTGACGCTGGTAGCGGAAGTGGACATGACCGCGTGTGTGGCTTTACGCGGGCAGTTGCTGTCCGAGGTGGAGCATCTCTATGGCACCCGCCTGACCTACTCTGACCTCATCGTGAAGGCGGCAGCCCGAGCGCTGCGCGATTTCCCAATGATGAACTCCTCCCTGCGCGAAAATGAGATCGCGCTTCATCCCGACGTGCACATCGGTGTGGCGGTGGCGGTGGAGGACGGTCTGCTGGTGCCCGTCATCAAGCACGCCGACCGTAAGCCACTGGGCGAGGTGTCACGGGAGCTCAGGGAGCTGGCGGAACGTGCTCGTGCAGGCAAGAGCACCCCAGACGACCTGTCTGGAGGTACCTTCACGGTCACCAATCTGGGCGCGTACGATGTCGAGATGTTCAACCCCGTGCTGGTTCCCGGACAGACGGGCATTCTGGGGGTCGGGCGTATCGCCGAGAAGCCTGCTATCCGCGATGGACAGGTGGTGGCACGCCAGCTGATGAACCTCTGCCTGACTTTTGACCATCGCGTGGTGGACGGGGCGCCAGCTGCGCGGTTCCTGCAGCGCGTGAAGGCATTGCTGGAGACGCCCGTTGTGCTGTTGATATAGCCCGTCGTGGGCGGAAAACGGAGACAACCGATGACTTTCCGCGAGATGAATCTTCGAGTGTTTCGGGGTGAGTCGCTGTCGCACATCTTCTTTCAACCCCGAATCGAGCCGTGGTACGCCTGGCACAAGCAGTTCAACCGGCTTCCCGAACGCTACCAGAACCTGACCCTGCAGGAGCTGTTCGACGACCTGCACGTTTCGATGCGCTACGTGCACTACTACACGGGTATGCCCGACCCAGTAGTTCGTCAATTTGACCAGCACGTGAAGGTGCATCAGCGCTGGGATGAGCGTGAAGGCTGGGTAACGTATGAAACCCCGCACGGCGACCTGACGGAGCGTTATGTTCGCACCGTGGACGAGACATGGCGTGAGGTGCAGTTCCCCGTCCGCAATGTGGACGACCTGAAGGCGCTGCGGTGGCTGTATCAGCATACTACCTTTACCTTCTCACCTCAGAACTTCCAGAAGGGCAGCGCCTTTGTGGGCGACCGCGGCGAACCGCAGTTCTGGGTGCCGAAAAGCCCTTATCAGGCGCTGGCTCAGGTGTGGATGCGTCTGGAAGACCTGATTTACGCGCTGGCAGACTATCCGCAGGTGGTGGAAGACACCATGCGGGCGATCGACGATTCCTACGATGTTCTGTATCAGCAGATTACCGATAGCGGGCTGGTGCACATCGTCAACTTCGGTGAGAACATCCACGACAGTCTGCTGTCGCCAGCCTATTTCGAGCGGTATCTGGTGCCGTTCTGGGAGAAGCGAAGTGGACAGCTGCGAAAAGCCGGTATCTTCACCCACATGCATCTGGATGGCTATTTCCGCTCGCTTCTGCCGTACCTGAAGCATCTGCCCTTTGACGGTCTGGAGGCGTTGACGCCGCTACCGCAGGGCGACGTGACGCTGGAGGAGATCAAAGGGCATCTGGGCGACAAGATTCTGCTGGACGGTATTCCCGCCATCCTGTTCCTTCCCCCGTTCACACGCGAGCAGCTGATGGAGACGGTGGAGAAGATTGTGAGGCTGTTCCACCCCCGGCTGGTGCTTGGTATCTCAGACGAGCTGCCGGAAGGTGGTGGGGAAGAGGCGATCGAGCGAGTGCGACTGGTGGCGCAGTGGTGCCTTCAGCAGGGGATGGGCTGAGAATGGTTTATTCCGTGCTCACGACGTCGCGCAGTCTGCCTACCAGCGCTGGCAGGTCATCCTGGACTGTCCTCTACAGGACGTCCAGATGGATGTCGAAGGAGGCATGTACCAGCCTGTGGCGCATTCCGACAATATCGTCCCAGGGAACATCTGGTAGAGCCGCTCTCGTGTGGTGGGAAGTCTGGTAGGCCGCTTGTCCTGTAATCTCAATGTCTTTGACTAACGCCAGCGTCAGCTTCCGGTCATGCTCCAGTTCCCCACGTTCATGACCTCGTCCAAATCCGATTGCCTCCCCTGCTGCATCCAGCGTGTGGCGCAGGCGCACCATATCAGCTTTCCGCATACTGCACCTCCGCTTCCTCGAGAACACCCTGACGGAAATAGCGAATGAGGTCCCCGGGGTGCGTAAGTCTACTTTGCGACCTCCCAGAAGCGCTGATAACTCGCGTTACAGACGAGCCATGCCGAGCAGACTCGGAATGTGCTCCGGCTCGAACCCGACCTGAAAGTCGATTTTGCTATCGTCGCGGAAATTGGGGGCGCAATGCCGAACCAAAGACCGCGAGACGCCGTATATGGTGAACACGGCAGAACTCTGCGATCCTGTCCTTCGGAAATTCAGTTGCGCGGTTCATCGGCTCTGGCTCCATGCCTGAACGCATGAGCTTAGCTGACATCCGGTCGCGTTCTGTGCCCAGGTTGATACCGGGGGCTGTCTCCTTACTACCCCATGAAGCACCTTGTCTGCTACCCACTTGCGAGCCGTTTGACTATCTCCAGCACCCACTGTGCGGTCGTCTGTAAATCCGAGATACGGCAACACTCGTCGTGTGTGTGCACCTTGTCCATGCCGGTGCTGAGCACGACAGTCGGAATGCCCTTCGAGTTGTACACGTTGGCGTCGCTGCCACCGCCTGCCAGTTTCGCCTCATATGGCAGCCCCAGAGCCAGTGCGCTCTCGCGGGCAACCCGCACAACCGGGGCATCCTCCGGCAGACGATACGCCTCGTAATGACGAGAGGTCTCGATGTGCACCTGTGCGCCCATCTGCTCTGCCTCTTCGCGGAAACAGGAAATCATGTGCGTCAGCTGCGTCTCGAGTTTCGCGGTATCGTGACTGCGCGCTTCAGCGCGAATCTCCACTTCCGGGCAAACCACGTTCGTCGCCTGCCCACCGTGAAACGTGCCGATATTGGCGGTGGTCTCCTCGTCGATGCGCCCCAGCTTCATTCGCGCGATGGCGCGCGACGCCACCACGATAGCGCTGATGCCCAGCTCGGGAGCGGCACCGGCGTGGGCAGCGCGCCCAATCACCCGAACCGTCAGGTGGTCGTGTGTGGGCGCACCCACCACCACTTTGCCCACTGGCGGACCGGTGTCCAGCACGAAGCCCATGGTCGCATTCACACGCTCGAGAGGCAGGTGTTTTGCTCCCAGCAAGCCGATCTCTTCCGCGACGCTCAGCAGCAGCCAGATGTCGCCATGGGGCAGGTTGTGCTCCACGACGCACTCGATCGCTTCCAGCAGGGAAGCCATGCCCGCTTTGTCGTCCGCGCCGAGGATGGAGGTGCCGTCGGTGCGAATCAGGTCGTCCTCCACAATGATCTGCACGTTTGGGTTGGGCTCCACGGTGTCGAAGTGCGCGCTGAAGAAAACGGGCGGCGCACCAGGCAGGTTGCGGGGCAGTCGGGCGATGACGTTATCCGCATTGCCGCCGATGTGTGCACCAGCTTCGTCCCTCTGTATCTCCAGACCGAGCCGCTGAAGGCGGGGAAGAACCGACTCGATCACTGCCGCCTCCTGACGGGGCGGGCTGTTGATGCGGCACAGCGCGATAAAGTCGTCCACCAGTCGCTTTGTGTTGACCACAGGTGCGCCTCCTCAGCGTGTGATGGTGATTTTGCTTAAGCCCCGCGGTCGGTCGGGATCGTAGCCGCGCGTTTCGGAAAGGTGAAAGGCGAACAGCTGCCCCACCACAATGTACACCAGAGGGCTGATGCGTTCATTAATGTCCCACCGTAGCGGCACTGCGCGAGTGGCTAATCGAAGGATTTCGGGGTTACACGAGACCACCACAATCTCCGCTCCGCGCTCGCGCAGTTTGGCGGTGAGCTGCAGCATGGTCGCGTAGGCGTTACCGTTGGGCGCGTACACAAAGCAGGGAAAGCCCGTATCCACCACCGCAATGGGACCGTGCAGGAAGTCGGCGGCGGAGTACGCTCGTGCGATGACGTATCCGGTCTCCATCATCTTCAGGGCGGCTTCGTGGGCAGTGCAGAAGTTGTAGCCCCGCGCCAGCACCATGCAGGCGGTCATATAACGGTAGCGCTCGGCAAGCATCTCGATCTCTTCTTCCAACGAGAACACCGTCTCCATGCCCTGCGCTGCCTCCTCGAGGTCCTCGCCGGGTCGACTCCTGCCAACGAGTGCGTCTACCATCAGGGCGATATTTGCCAGCGTGGCGGTATAGGTCTTGGTGGCAGCCACACTGCGCTCCTCGCCGGCGTGGCACAGCAGCACGTGTTCCGCCACCTGCGCCAGCTCCGAAGTGGGGTCGTTGGTAACGGCAGCGGTCAGCGCTCCGGATGCACGCGCTGCAGAGACCACCTCCACCACGTCCTGCGCCTTGCCGGACTGGCTGATGCCCAGCACCAGCGCGCGCGACAGGTTCAGCTGCCCCTGGTACAGCGTGAATATGGAGGGCGCTGCGGAGCCGACAGGGATACCCGCCTCGATTTCCAGCCGGTACTTTGTGTACAGCGCAGCGTTATCGGAGGTGCCTCGCGCACTGATCATCGCGAACTGGATGCCCCGTTCGCGAATAGCCTGCGCCAGCGCCTGCGCGGCGTGAAGTCCCTTCTCGGCAACCGTGCGGATGACCTGCGGTTGCTCGTGTATCTCACGGTGCATATGATGTTGTTCTGCCATTTTTCTGCTCCTCGATCAGAATCCGTCCAGCGCCCAGTACACGGCAGGCTGTCTGGGGAACAGCACATTCAGAAAGGCTCGAGTCTGTGCGGGAATGGGATCGGGCAGCTCCTCCGCTCCCACCAGACCGAAAACCAGACCCAAGAACTGCGCCTGCGTCAACGCCACCTCTGGTAGGGCACCTGCATCCCGTGTCACGTTATCTCCGGTGGCTTTCAAGCCCATGGTGCCCTGAGGCAGACGAATGCGCACCGTGCCTTTCGCACCCACCATCTGCACGCGCCGGGCGAGCTCGGGAAGGAGCTTGTTCACCAGCGGCTGAAGGCGTATCACCCGCAGCATCGGCAAATGCTCGTGCCACACGAAATGATGGTACAGGTGGCGTGCGACGTTCAACAGCACGGGTTCGCGCGGGATGTGCAGGTGGGCGTGTGTTACCGCGCGTTCGGCAGCGAGGCGCGTCACGTGCAACATGAGCGCAAAGGCACACTCGCTATAAGCTGGCAGCCATCCCACCTCGGTAATCGAGAGCCGGTCTCCCACAGGTGCGACGATATAGCCCACCAGCTTGCCTGCCGCTTCCGCCACGTACACGTCGCCTGGGGTGCGTTCGTCCCAGCCGGTCCAACCGCGCACGTAGGCTGGGGAGCGCACCACCGTGAAACTTCGTCCCGCGTTGCACTGCTCGTAACAGGCACACAACGCCTCGAGGTCAGCATCGGCGAGCGGGCGGATGCGGTATCCTCCTTCGGGCGAGGGCAGTTCCGGGCGTATCTCCGCCGCGATGGTGTGCACCGGCATACTCTCCCATCCCAGACGGGCGTAAAAACCATAAATGCCGGTAAACAGCATGGAGAAATCGAAGCCTTCGCTTTCCATCACCGTGATGGCGTCCCGCAGCAGCTGCGTGGAGTAGCCTTTGGAGCGGTAGGCGGGCACGGTGCCCACATTGGCGATACCGCCAAGCGTCAGCGTTACCTGCCCGACGCGCACTTCACGCCGAACTATTTGCACCGCAGCGACCACACGTCTGCCTTCGAAGGCACAGCGCGTGTACTCGGGATGGAACCACGGGTCGCCGACGAAGTATTTGCGGAAGTACTCGCGCGGCGTCTCGTCGAAGGCAGCGTCCCACACGTCCAGACACGCCTCGAACTCGTCGGGGCGGACAGCGCGGAAGGTGACCTCCATGCTGTTACTCCAGATTCATGGCGGCGCGGACGTCTCTCATGGTCTCACTGGCAACCGCACGCGCCCTCTCTGCACCCTCCTTGAGGATGCGCTCCAGCTCGCCCGCCTTCGCCAGCAGCTCCTGTCGCCGGAGTCTTAGCGGGTCGAGCGCGGTATTCAGGTTTTCCGCCAGCTGCATCTTGCAGTCCACGCAGCCTCGCTGTCCGGCTCGACATTCCGCCTCGATGGTGCCGGCATCCGGTTTACTGTATATCTGGTGCAGGGCAAACACGACACAACCGTCGGGGTGCCCGGGGTCGTTCTTCCGGATTTTCTGTGGGTCGGTGAACGCCTGCTTCACCTTCTGCGTGACGGTCTTCGCGTCGTCAGAGAGGTATATTGCGTTATCGTAGGATTTGCTCATTTTCCGCCCGTCCAAGCCGGGCACCCGAGCGGCAGGGGTCAGCAGTGCTTGTGGTTCGGGAAACACGTCGCCGTAAAGGAAGTTGAAGCGCCGTGCGATTTCGCGCGTGAGCTCGAGGTGGGGTAGCTGGTCCTCGCCAACGGGCACCACCTCCGCCTTATAGATGAGGATATCTGCTGCCTGAAGCACGGGATAGCCGAGCAGTCCGTAGGACACCGACTCGAGCTGCAGGTTCTCACGCTTTTCTTTGTAAGTGGGCACGCGCTCCAGCCAGCCCAGCGGGGTAATCATGGAAAACAGCAGGTGCAGTTCCGCATGTTCCATCACATGCGACTGTACGAAGATGGCGCACTTCTCGGAGTCCAGCCCGGCAGCGATGTAGTCAATCGCCACTTCGCGCACGTTGTGGGGTATCTCTTCGGTGCGCTCCGCCAGTGTGGTCAGTGCGTGCCAGTCCACAATGCAGAAGTAGGATTCGTACTCGTGCTGAAGCTTGACCCAGTTGCGCAAAGCGCCCTCCAGATTGCCGAGGTGCAGGACTCCTGTCGGTTGCATTCCGCTGAGAAGGCGGGGTTTAGCCATCGAACGCGCGTACCTCCTGACAGACTGCTTAACTACACGCCATTATAGCCAAAGAGCAGGGAGATGCGCAAGGGCAGTAACGGAGAGGTGAGTTCGCCATTTCAGGGGCGAATCAGAACCTTCAGCCGAGTCGGATTGCACCCGAATGATGCGCAACAATGGTTACGCTCCCGACGAGGCTGTGCGACTGTCTGTCCGCTGGGTTTCGGGCGTAACGCAGAATTGCCAGATTCTGCGCAAGATTTTGAAAAATAGTCGCGACAGTGATTGACAAACCCGCACAATGGTGTTATCATAGAATTGCGTAACCGATTACGCAACACTAAAGGAGGGTGTATCGCACATGAAACATCGTGGTTTTACGCTGATCGAACTCCTCGTCGTGATCGCGATCATCGCGATTCTGGCTGCCATCCTCTTCCCTGTGTTCGCCCAGGCTCGCGAGAAGGCGCGGCAGACATCCTGTCTGTCCAACCTGAAGCAGCTCGGTCTGGCGATAGTGATGTACGCTCAGGACTACGACGAGAAGTTCCCCAACGCAGGCAGCTGGGAGTGGTGGGAGTGGCAGGCAGAGCACGATAACCCGAATTCTCATCCGGGAGGCATCGTGTACCGCTTGCGCCCATACGTGAAGAACATGGGTATCTTCGCCTGCCCCAGCGACAACGGTGCGCCGCTGACGTGGTGGGGTATCTCCGTACCCAACATGTGGAGCCCTTCGTGGACTGGCATGACCAGTTACGAGTACTATGCCAAACCGGCAGCGCTGTTCTGCTGGATGCCCGCACTGTGCGACAATGGCACCCGGCGCTGTGACAACGGACTATCGGTCTACGTGATCACCAATCCGGGCAGCTGCTCTGGCTACCACTCGGGCGACAGCAGGTCGCTGGCGTCGGTCACCAATCCTGCTGAGAAGCCGACCATCGGTGACCTGGTGTACTATCACATGACCATGTCGACGGCAGCGCAATCGCGCAAGAACGCGGCATACGCCGACGGGCACGCGAAGTTCCAGAACGGCGACAGGCTGGACTACTTCGAGCGTGCGGCGCCGCTGTAAGGAGCGAACGGATGTCACCATTGAAGCGTGAGTTAAGTCCGCTCACGGTCATCGTGGTAATCGTTCTGGTGCTGGCAGCTGTGGTGGCGGTGGGCTGGTGGGGCACCCGTCCCAAGAACCCACCGCCGCCGGGAATGCAGCCGCCACCTCCCGAGGTTCTGGAGATGATTAAGCGCTCGAAGGAATCCTGGGAGCAGCAACAGAAAAATATGCCACGCTAGACTCTGATGTCCGAACCGAAACCGGTTCGGACATCAGCCCACTGAGGCGACGGATGATGAAAAGAGTCCGGGCTGACATGGATACTATTGCCCGCGAAGTCGGCGTCTCGAAAACGACCGTTTACCGTGCCCTGCATAACAAGGGAAGAATCCACCCCGACACGCGGGAGCGCATCTTACAGGCGGCACGCGACCTGGGCTATCGCCCCAACCTGGTGGCACGCAGTCTGCGGGTACAGAAGACGTCCACCGTTGGGCTGGTGACGGTCGGTCTGACCGGCTGGTTCTACTCCCACGTTCTGGAGGGAGTGGATGGCATCGCCCAGACGAACCACTACGGCGTGCTGGTTGCGTGCTCCAATGGTTTCCCCGACCGCGAGCGCGAGATCATCCAGATGCTGCTGGATAAGCGCGTAGATGGGCTGATTGTGGCACCTTCCGACCCGGAGGAGAACCGCGAGTTCTATGAGGAACTGGTGGAGATGCAGGTGCCTCTGGTGCTCATCGACCGCTATATCCCGGGACTGCCCGTCGACTTCGTGGCGACGAACAACGAACTCGGTGGCTACCTCGCTACCCGACACCTTCTGCAGATGGGGCGTCGGCGACTCGTCTTCGTCTCCAACGGTTCTAGGGAGCGACGGGCTACCTCCGTCGTCGGGCGTTTCAGCGGCTACGAACGCGCACTGAGAGAGTGCGATATCTGCCAGACCGTGGAGCTGGGACCCGGCTTGCCCGACATCCTCCCGGAAGAAGAATATGCCTACAACGCCGTGACCCACTACCTGTCGCAAGGTGGGCAACTGGACGGTGCCTTCGCGGTGAACGACGACGTGGCGTATGGTGTCATCCGCGCCCTGCAGGCGCACGGGCTGCGTGTGCCGGAGGATGTTGCCGTGGTGGGGTTTGACGATCAGGATACCAGCAGGTTCTTCCTGCCCCCTCTCACTACGGTGGCGCAGCCAATGCGTGAGATCGGTGAAAAGGCGGCGAGCCTCCTGCTGGAACGTATCACCCGGGGCAAATCCGTCTCCCTGCAGCAAATACTGCTTGCGCCAAGGCTGGTGGTGCGACAGTCCTGCGGTGCCTACGGTAACGGCGAAAGGTAAGGTAACGATTTACTGGAAATTTTCCTGGTTTTAATCGTAACCCCTTGACTTCGATTGATGGATGTGTTACACTGGACGCGAAATCGATTACGCAACAGGATGAGGAGGTTCTCACCATGTCTCGACGCGGATTCACGCTCATCGAGCTGCTCGTGGTCATCGCGATCATCGCGATTCTGGCGGCGATCCTGTTCCCTGTATTCGCCCAGGCACGGGACAAGGCACGCCAGACCGCTTGTCTGAGCCACATGCGTCAGATGGCAACCGCAATGGCGATGTATGCGCAGGACTATGACGAGACGACCATACTGCTGTGGTGGTTTCCCCAGCCGGATGGTACTGCTATCCACTGGCCCCAGCGGATTTACCCGTATGTGAAGAACAGCGGCGTTTTCCTGTGCCCCAGCGCGCCCCGAGTAAACCCCACGGATATGACCAGCACCGCAAACGGTGCTGCCGGACCCGCGTACGCAGGTAACTGGCATGTGGGCTGGGGCGTCTCGCTGGCGGCATACGATCGCGTGGCGGAAGCCATTATCATTGGGGAGACGGGCGTTAACGACTGGTTCGGGAATGGTAGCCTGATTCGAGCTGCATCCACCATGAACCCGTGGCATCACCGCGACATCGGTGGGGGCTACCCCGACTGGGCGTCCACGCGTTGTCAGCAGAGGTATGACGCATTCCATCCGTATGCAGCCTCCCGTGGACAATCCGGTTTCGCCATTCACTGGCGACATGCCAGCGGTGCGAACTTCGTCTTCGCAGATGGTCACGCCAAGTGGATTCGGCAACCGGGCTTGAAGCCGGAGAACTTCTATCCGGGCACTCCTCCGAGCTACGCATACGAAGACCCAGGCAACTGCTCTACGCTGTAAGCGATATGGCGATTTGGGGTCAGGGGTATTTCTCCTGACCCCTTTTTTACTCTCCACTGGGGTCGGCAAAAGTTCTCGACGCTACAACACTTGACAATACGCACTTTTTCGTGGAAACTATTCAGTGAAGACCTCTCAGGGGGAGGATATCTGTGCAAAGTCTTGTCGTGGTTGGTCTCAGCCATCGCACCGCCTCCCTGGAAACACGCGAGCGTTTCGCCTTCGAGGGCGAAGCCCTTCGGGAAGCGATCGAACGACTTCGGGAGCGCGGTGTGGATGAAGCAGTTATCCTGTCCACCTGCAACCGCACCGAGATTTATGCCTGCACTCCGTACGATGACCTGCTGGTCGATTTCCTGCACGAGTGGGAAGGGCTGCCGCCGGGGGCGCTGTTCAACTGTTTGTACACCCGTCGCGGCGGCGAGGCGGTCGAGCACCTCTTCCGGGTGGCTGCCGGTCTGGACTCGCAGGTGCTGGGCGAGTCGGAAATCCTCGCGCAGGTGAAGCAGGCATGGGAGAACGCGCGTGCCTGTGGCTCTGTGGGTGTGTTGCTGAACTCGCTGTTTCAGCGAGCGGTTGCCGTGGGGAAGCGCGTGCGTGCAGAGACCACTCTGGGCAGGCAGGCGGTGTCGGTGGCGTCTATTGCGGTGCGCGCGGCGCTTGAGCACAAGCCGAACATCGGCGATGCCACCATCATCGTCATCGGCACTGGGACGATGGGCAGGCGAGTGGTGAAAGACCTTGCCGAGTTCCGTCCGAAAGCGATATACATCCTCAGCCATACCTTCTCCTACGCCTCGGCGCTTGCCAACGACACCGGCGCCATTCCTCTGGCTCTTGGGGCGCTTCAGCAGGTGCTGGGCGAAGCAGACATCATCTTCACCGCGACCACTGCGCCACACCCCATTCTGGACGTCACCTGTCTGTCGCCGCTGAGCCAGCAGCGCGAAGGACGTCCTCTGGTCATTCTTGATCTGGGTGTGCCGCGCAACACGGACCCGGCCGTCAGGCTCCTGCCTTTCGTCAGACTTTACGACCTTGAGGATCTGAAGGCAGTGTCCGACGCCAATTATGAAGCCCGCGCGCGAGAAGTGCCCGCTGCCCTGCGCATCATCGAGCAGGAAGTGGACGATTACCTGACCTGGTGGCAGACCCGCGGTGTGGCGCCGCTTATCGCCGAGTTGCAGGAGCGTGCCGAGCACATCAGGCGACAACAGCTCGAGTGGGCTTTGCCCAAAATGGGTGAGCTGGACGCGCACCAGCAGCGCATCATCGAGCAGATGACGGCCCGCATCGTGAAACAGCTGCTGCATCGTCCCATCTCAGAGTTGCGCAACCTGCTGGATGAGGACGGGGCGCTGCCTCTGTTCGCGCGGCTGTTTGGCTTGGAGAAGCAGGAGCCGGTGCTGGCGGGAGGTTCTGCCGTCGAGGAGGATCGGTAAGGTTGAACCGAGCGCCGGCAGTGCTCCGAGTAGGCACTCGTGGAAGCGCGCTGGCGCAGGCGCAAACGGCATCGGTGGTGCAGATTCTGCGCGAGCGCTCTGCGGACCTGCGTATCGAGACCGTCATCATCCGCACCAGCGGTGACCGGCAACAGCGCGAGGTGGTGGGCGCTTTCGTGAAAGAGCTGCAGGAGGCGCTGTTGCGTGGAGAGATCGACGTGGCAGTGCACAGTCTGAAAGACCTTCCGGCTCAGGGTGTGGGCGGGCTAACCGTCGCAGCGGTGCCTCCTCGTGCGGACGCGCGTGATGTTCTGTTGTCTCGCGGTGAGCCTTTTGCCGGTCTGCCACGGGGGGCGCACGTTGGGGCTGGCAGTGTGCGCCGATCGGCTCAGCTGAAGCGCCTCCGCGCTGACCTTCAGATACTGCCTCTGGTGGGCAATGTGGATACGCGCATCCGCAAACTGCGGGAGGGTCAGTACGACGCCGTCGTACTGGCGGCGGCTGGGCTGCAACGACTGGGCTTTCTGGAGACGCCCGAAGAGAGCTTCCTCATGATGCCCGAAGGTTCTCACCTGCACCTTCATGTGTTCGATTTCGCTCAGATGTTGCCGGCACCCGGACAGGGCGCACTGGCGCTGGAGTGCCGCGCTGATGACCAGCAGACCATCGCTTGCCTGCAGACGGTTGACCATCCGGAAACCCGGCTGGCTGTGACGGCGGAACGTTCGGTGCTCCACGCGCTGGGTGGCGGTTGTCGGGTGCCGATTGCGGCATATGCAGAGGTGCAGGGGAGCCATCTTCACCTTACGGCGCTGGTCGCCATGCCTGAGGGTGATATGGTCATTACGGATCGAATAGACGGTGACGCTTCGCAGGCGGAGGCGCTGGGCGAGCAGCTGGCGCACCGGCTTCGTACACTGGGGGCATCGCATCTGCTGGGGACGACGTCATGAGCCGACCACTGGAAGGTAAAAAGGTGCTTGTCACCCGTCCGCGCGACCAGGCAGGAGACCTTGCCGAGAGATTACAGGCTCTGGGCGCAGAGCCGCTCATCTTGCCGACTATCGCCGTCCTGCCGCCGGACGACTGGTCGGAAGTGGACGAAGCTATCGATAAGCTGCAGACTTTTCACTGGGTCGTGTTTACCAGTGTGAACGGGGTGCGCAGTTTCGTTGGGCGGATGCGCGAGCGAGGTGTGCCGGTTTCGCATCTGGCAGGATGTCGGCTCGCTGCGATCGGACCGGCTACTGCCCGAGTGCTGGAGCAGGAATGTCGTGGGCCCGATGTGATACCCGAGCAGTTTCTCTCGGATGCTGTGCCAGACGTGCTGGGCGAGGTGCATGGGCTCCGGTGTCTGCTTCCTCGCGCCGACATCGCGCGTAAGGAGATGGCAGGGGAGCTACGCCGCCGGGGCGCGGAGGTGGTGGAAGTCGCTGTGTATCGGGTACAACAGGAGACGGAAGCCATCCGTGGAGCGCTGGCGAGCCTGCCAGTACCCGATTACATCACGCTGACCAGCCCATCCACGGTGCGCTCACTGGCGCGTCTGCTGGAGGACCTGGGGCGTACGGAATGGTTGAGCACCGTTCCGCTGATATGCATTGGACCGATTACCGCGGACGCCGTGCGGGAGCTGGGATACCAGCCCGCGCGGATCGCCGCAGAACATACCATACTGGGATTGATTGAGGCGATACTGGAAGAGGCGATGTGCAATGCTCACGCGACAAGAAATCCTTGATCCAACCTGGCGACTGCGCCGTACGCGGCGCACGAAAGCGCTGCGACGCATGGTTCAGGAGAACACGCTCGCGCCCAATGATTTCATCTATCCCCTGTTCGTTCACGAAGGCGCCCAACGGCGCGAACCTATCGGTGCGATGCCCGGGCAGTTTCGCCTGAGCGTCGACCTGTTGCCGGCAGAGGTAGAACACCTCTGTCGGGCAGGTGTGCTGGCAGTTCTGCTGTTTGGCATCGCGGGATACAAAGATGCCCGCGCCAGCTACGCCGTGCGACGGGACGGAGTGGTGCCCCAGGCGATCCGCACCATCAAACGGGAGAACCCCGAGATGGTGGTGATGACCGATGTGTGCGTCTGCGCCTATACCGACCACGGTCACTGCGGCTTCGTGCAGGATGGCGGCACAGTGGACAACGACTCCTCTCTGCGAGTTCTGGCGGAGATGGCGCTGGCACACGCGGAAGCAGGAGCCGATGTGGTGGCTCCGAGCGCCATGATGGACGGGCAGGTGCAGGCAATCCGCGAGACACTCGACGAGCACGGCTTTGTGGAGACCGCAATCATGGCGTACTCCGCGAAGTACGCCTCCGCTTTCTACGGACCGTTTCGGGAGGCAGCGGATTCCGCACCGCAGTTCGGTGACCGGCGCAGCTACCAGATGGACCCACCCAACGCACGCGAAGCCGTGCGCGAGGTTCTTGCCGACGTGCAGCAGGGTGCCGACATCGTGATGGTGAAGCCGGGGCTGGCGTATCTGGATGTGGTACGCCTCGTGCGGGGGGCGGTGGACGTGCCACTGGCGGTATACAACGTCAGCGGTGAGTACTCTATGCTGAAGGCTGCTGCCGAGAAGGGCTGGATTGACGAGCGTGCGGTGGCGCTGGAAATGCTGATGGCGTTCCGACGCGCAGGGGCAGACCTTATCATCACCTATCTTGCGAAGGAGGCAGCAGAATGGCTGAAAGACAGTTGAACCATTACGGCGTTTTCGCCTTTACCGAGCGATACTGGGGAAGCGACCCGTCCCAGCGGCGGGCAGTGCTGAACAATCTGCTGGAAGAGACGCAGCGACTGGGTGAGCGGGTGTACACATACACCCTGTTCCCTGCCAGAGCCGAGGCAGACATCATGCTGTGGAGTGCCGTTCTCGCCGAGCGGAACGAGGTTGCCAGCGAGTTCTTTTTGAACTATGCACACATTACCGCTCAGTGGCGCGGCTACCTGAAACCGGTGAACACACTCTGGGGGTTCACCCGACCGTCGGTATACGCCCCTGGCAAGTCGGAGCAGGAACTCAGCCCGTTTGACGAGACGCGCAAGCCCTATATCATCGTCTACCCGTTTGCCAAGACTTCCGACTGGTATTTGATGAGCAAAGACGCTCGGCAGGGCATGATGAACGAGCACATCAAGGTGGGCAGGCAGTATCCCGAAATCACGCAGCTGCTGCTGTATTCCACCGGTCTGCAGGACCACGAGTTCGTAGTGGTCTACGAGACAGACAACCTGCCGCAGTTCTCGGAACTGGTGAACACCCTGCGCGCCACGGAAGCGCGTCGTTATACCCTGCGCGATACGCCCATCTACACGGCGTTCTACCAGACGGCGGAAGAGTTTCTGAAAACATGGGGGTAAGCGAAAATGCTGGACATCTCGCAGCGACCGCTGCTCGTATACTGGGAACTAACAAGGGCCTGTGAGCTGGCTTGTCGGCACTGTCGTGCCGAAGCTGTGCCGAACCGCCATCCGGACGAGTTGACCACGGAGGAGGGTTTTCGCCTTCTCGACCAGCTCACCACCTTCGGCAATCCACTGCCCCACATCGTCATCACGGGCGGCGACCCGCTGAAGCGACCCGACCTGTGGGAGCTGGTTCGCGCTGCACGACAGCGTGGTTTCACTGTCGCCATCACGCCCAGCGGCACCTACGCGCTCACTCCGGAGATTGTGCGCCGTTTCAAAGAGGAAGGTATCTGGATGATGGCAATCAGCATCGACGGCTCTACCGCCCAGCGACACGATGGCATCCGACAGGTTCCCGGCAGCTTCGAGCAGACGATACGGGCAGCGAACTGGGCGCGCGAGGCGGGACTGCCGATTCAGGTCAACACTTTGCTTTGCGAGCAGACCGCTGATGACCTGCCAGCCGTTTACGACCTGATCACTGATCTGGGCGCGGCGCGGTGGAGCGTCTTCTTCCTGATACAGGTAGGGCGAGGCAAGGGGCTGGAGGAGATTACGCCCCAGCACAGTGAACGCATCTGCAAGTGGCTCTTCACCAAAGCCACCGAGGGCAAGGTGGACATCAAGACCACCGAGGCGCCCCATTACCGTCGTGTGGCTCTCCAGAGTGATCTGGCAAAAACGCCTAACCGTATCGCGGAGACCGTTCGGCGCGGCTTCGGCATTCGCGATGGAGCGGGCATTATGTTTGTGTCACACGTGGGCGATGTGTATCCGTCGGGCTTCCTGCCCCTGCGTGCGGGAAACGTGCGCGAGCAGAGTCCGGTCGACATCTACCGATCTGCCCCGTTGTTCCAGTCTCTGCGCGACACCGACCAGCTGAAGGGTAAATGCCGTTACTGCGACTTCCGGCGGGTGTGTGGGGGCTCAAGGGCACGCGCCTTCGCTTACACTGGGGACCCCCTCGAAAGCGATCCGCTGTGCCCTTACGTCTCGGAGGAGGCGAAGAGCCTGGGCTACACTGCCGCGGGCGTTCAAAACTCGTAGGAAAAGTAGAGCGCCACACCTCGGCTGCGCGCATACTCTTCGGCATCCGGCTCAGAGGTCATGTGCGTGATGAGTACCGGCAGGATGCGCGGGTAAGCTCCCTCCAGCGCGCCGATAGTGCGCCGCAGAAAACGGTCAATGTCGTTCTTCGAGAGTTGCGACTTGCTCTCCCCGATAATGGTGACCGTTTCGCCGTTGCGCTTCGCCGTGCCGAATACGTTGACCTCGATGTGCCGCCCGTTCGTATCCTGCACATACTGGCGCTTGAGGCGTCCGTCTACCTGCAGACCATAATCGCGCAGGAGCAGTTCGGGCAGTCGCTTCATCGCCTCGTTTTCCAGCACGTATCCCACGGTCTGCGACAGTCCACCCACCTGCTTTTGCAGGTCCTTCACTGTCTCTGCCAGAGTCGCCAGAGCCTCCTGCGTTTGGCGCAGGGCGTCTGCCAGTTGCTGGAAGCGGCGGTCGGTCTCTTTGCGATACTCCGACAGCTCCTCC
>CAKZNX010000023.1 GCA_937132045.1 uncultured bacterium | reverse complement strand
TCGGCTTCTGAGACATATGGAATGGAACGGACTGCCAACTCGATCCCTCCCCACCTCATGTTACCAGTCCCGCCGACGTACTGTCAACGCTCGGAGTGGGTGTTTCAATAGTCCTCGCAAATCATAAACTACGCAGAAAGCCTGTCGCAAACCCTTTCAAACCCGTCTCCCGACCTCTCCCCGACGCGGGGAGAGGCGCCGATGCCCCTTCCCTCGCAGGGAAGAGGCAGGGGGTTAGGTTCCCAGCAGACAGCCGAAGAGCTGTGACTGGACACCCTCACGCTCGGGGACAGACTCCCGATGGTCAGCAGGCGCTTGTGATATAATGGAGAGGGGAGGCGTTTGGCGCCTTCTTCGTATCAACGGCTAAAGCAGGACACAACGGAATCATGCACAACATTCACGATTTGCTGGAATACGCTATCGCACGACGCGCCTCCGATGTCATCCTCAAAGCGGGCAGCCCTCCAGTTTTACGCATCGATGGAAAGGTGGTCGTTAGTGACCTCTCTCCCCTGACACCGGTAGATTGTCACGAACTGGCTTACAGCATTCTTTACAGTGCTGCCAGAGATGCTCTGCTGACATCGGCGCAACCGCGAGAGAGCGTGGAACCACTGAATGTAGACGAGAAGATGCAGCAGCTGGAATCGCACGCGGAGATCGACACCGTGTTTACCATCGGGGGGGTCGCGCGGGTGCGCTGTAACCTGTTTTTGCAGAGAGGCAGTATCAGCGCCGCACTGCGCATCATCCCGCTTCAGCCTCCCACCATTGAGGAGGCGAACCTGCCGGCGGTGCTCAAGGACTTCGTGTCACAACAGCAGGGGCTGATTCTCATCACCGGACCGACCGGCAGCGGCAAATCCACCACAATGGCAGCGATGATCGAAGAGATCAACCGCACGCGCACCGCCAACATCGTAACCATCGAGGAGCCCATCGAATACGTCTTCGAGGATAAGCGCAGCGTCATCCTGCAGCGGGAAGTGGGTAGCGACACCACTTCCTTCGCCACCGCCCTGCGCAGTGTGCTCCGGCAGAACCCCGACGTCATCGCCATCGGGGAGATGAGAGATGTGGACACCATGCGCGTGGCGTTGACCGCAGCGGAACTGGGACACCTGGTGATCGCCACCCTGCACACGATGTCGGCGCCCTCGACCATCACCCGTATCCTGAACAGCTTCCCGCCGGAGGAGCGCGTGCCCCTTCGAGTGCAACTGGCAAACACGCTGGTCTGCGCCGTGGCACAGCGTCTGGTGCTTCGCGCGGATGGACGTGGACGGCTACCCGCGGTCGAAATACTGGTGGGTTCGCCCACGGTACGCAAGATCATAGAAGAAGGCAAGACCGACGACCTGTACGGCGCGATGCGCGAGGGCGAACACTACGGGATGAACACACTGAACCAGGCGCTGGAGCGCCTCTGCACAGCGCAGCTGATTACCCCGGAAGAGGCGCTGGCGCACGCAGGGAATGTCGCCGAACTGCGGCAGATGCTGCGTCAGGGACGAGCCTGACCGACAACGCGGGGAAACGTTATCAGAGCGAAGCGAAGTACGTGTCAGCAGCACCTCCATACTTCGCTTCGTTTGAAATGGAGGTAAGAGGAACCGCTGTCAGCATATTAGTGGGAGGTCAGATAAGATCCGCTGCGGTGATGATACTCTCGGCGATCTCACGCATCTTCTTATTCTGGTTGCGTGCCTGGAAGTGAATGCGCTTGAACGCCTCTTCCTCGGTCAGCCCCAGGCGCTGCATCAGGATACCCTTCGCCCGCTCGATCAGTTTGCGCGTCTCCAGTGCCTCCTTCAGCTCCTCCACTTCGCGGTTGCGTGCCTGCAGTTCGCGGAAGCGCAGCATCGCGATCTCAATGGCGGGTCCGAGGTCTTCCTTGCGGAACGGCTTCACCAGATATCCGAACGCCCCTGCCTCGCTTGCCGCTTCCACGAGCTCCTGCTCGCTGTAGGCGGTGAGAAACACGATGGCGCAGGGACGCTCCTGTATGATGGAACGTGCCGCCTCGATGCCGTCCATCTCCGGCATACGGATGTCCATGATAATCAGATCGGGTTCATGTACCCTCGCCGCCTGAACCGCCTGCGCACCGTTCTCCGCTTCCGCTACCACCTGATGCCCGATCTTCTCGAGACGCGCTCGCAGCATCATGCGCGTCAGCGGTTCGTCCTCTGCAATCAAAATCCGGTAGCTTTCCATCCCTCATCCCTCACTACACTCTGAGTGACGCTCAAGAAGCTCCCTCAACCCGAAAGGCATACACCATTCCGTTCAGAGAGCCAATGAAAAACCTTTTCCCGTCGGTATCCGGAATGCAAAACAGATGCCCCTCTCCCAGCCGATAGCGGTGAACAATTCTGCCGCTCGTCTCCTGTATCCAGTATACCACACCCTCTACAGAACCGGTAAACAGATAGCCCCCAGCCAGCGCACATCCGGTGTCGTAAATCGCTCGTCCTGTCTCGGCGACCCAGACCGGCTGTCCGGTGCGCAGGTCAATGGCATACACCAGCCCCCGCCCGCCCAGCGCGGCGCAAAATACCACACCATCGCTGATCAAAGGGGACGGATACCCAAAGCTGTTTCCCTGCGCGGAAGCGGTCTCCCAGGTCACTTCGCCGGTGCCGACACGCATGGCGTGCAGAACGCCATCGTTGGATGGCACCACCACCCGTACGCCGTCCGTTGCCGGTGATGCGATGGCTGGTGCGTAGTAGAATGACCGACCGAACCTTTGCTTCCACCGAAGGGTGCCGCTTCGTGCGTCCAGAGCATACACGTGATTATCCCAGCACCCAGCAATGAACATGTCTCGCACTGCCACGATGCGCGACTGCACGAACATGCCCGTCTGAAAATCCCACAAGCGCCTGCCATCGCGCAAGGAAAACCCCACTATCTTGCCGTCGCCGCCAGCGGTGCACACCACCTCCCCGTTCATCCCTGCAGAGGCGAAAATGGGCGGAGGCAATTGTGCTCTCCACAGCGGGCGTCCATCGGCGCGGCGAAGGCACACCAGTACCCCCGATGTACTCCCCACCACCACAACATCCTCCGTCACCGCCGGCGCGGCAACCAGCGTGCCACCGATGGGGGCTTTCCAGCGCAGTCTTCCCGTCGCCGCATTGAGAGCGTACAGGTTGCCGTCGAAGCTGCTGACATACACGGTATCCCCGTATACCACAGGTTGGGCTTTCACCGAACCGCCCGTACGAAACGTCCACACCGGGCGCACGGCGCCCTGAATGGTTACCACGGCGGAGGCTTCGTAACCTCTGTCCTTGACCAGCGCCCGAATCACCACCCGATGTTCGCCGGGTATGGGGTCTTGCAGCGAGGTCTGCAGATGAAAGTCGGTGCGTTCGGTCTTCGCTTCAACAGGCTGCCACGCGCCGCCGCCCACTCGCACCTCCCAGCGTTCCGGCAGACTGCTGTCGGGCGAACGCCACTGTACCACGGCGAGCAGGTTGTCGCCCTGAACTTTGAGGCGACGTATCCGCAGTTGTGGCGCCGGTTGAGGAGCACGCGGCAGGTCCGCCAGCAGGGTGGGCTGTGCCTCTCCCTTCACCACGCGCCAGATGCGGATCGAGTTATCGTCCACATCCACCTGATGATAGCTGCCCTGATACAGTCCACGCGCCATCAGGAACATCACGCCGTTGCGCCACCACACGGTGTCTTTGTGCCCATGTCCGACAAACACCGCTTTGACGTTGTAGCGGTCGATGATGTCCAGCAGGCGTTGCTCGTTATCCACCATCTGCGTGCCGCTGGCAACCCAGTGATGGAAAAACAGAAACACCGGCGCCCCCCTTGGCAATCGACGCAGGCGGCTCTCCAGCCAGCGCAGGTCCGCCTCTTCAAAGTGCCCGTGGTGCTCCAACAGGGCGGTGCTGTCCAGAGCGAAGAAGTGGCATCCCTCTCGCTCCCAGTGCATCCGCAGCGGACCGAGCCACTTCGCAAAGCCCTCCTTCCCAATGGCGCTCCAGCGTACGTCGTGGTTGCCCGGTACGTTGATGAGAGGCATACGCAGGTCTCCCATGATTTCGCGGTAGCGCCTGTATTCCTCGGTGGAACCCAGTTCCGTACAATCGCCCGTATTGACAATGAAGGCGGGGGATGGAGAGAGGGCATTGAAGGTCTGCACGTACTCGCGCGTTTCCGAATGGTGGGCGGTGATGCCAATGTGGGTATCGGTGATGTGCAGGAAGCGGAAGGGTTCCCCTGCCAGTGCAGGCAGGGTAGCGCACAACACCCACAACATCAGCCAGAATGAACGTTTCACCATCGGGAACAGCTCCTCCGTGCAGTACCGTTTGTGCCTGCAGTCGTATTCCACCCGAGCTGGTTGCCCTCCTGCTTCAGGGCGTGAGCGGGGCGAGGAGGACGGATTTCGAGTATAATTAGCAGGACACTTCGAGTAGGAGGGATCAATGGCACTTGACCAGTTTTTGCTGATGCTGATCCTGGTGCTGTTTTTCGCCCGAGTGATGGCTCAGCTGGCGGAGCGGGTGAAACAACCGCCGGTACTGGGGGAGCTTCTGGCGGGCGTGATATTGGGGTCCAGTGTGCTGGGCTGGGTGCAGGACAACGAGACACTGCATCTGCTCGCGGAAGTGGGCGTGATGCTCCTGCTCTTTGAGATCGGGCTGGAGACCGACCTAGGTGCGCTGCTGCGTGTGGGCGTGAAGTCACTGGTAGTGGCGTTTATAGGCATCGCGCTACCCTTTGTGGGAGGGTACCTGACGTGCGTTACACTGGGCATCACGGGACCTACCGCGATTCTGTTCGGAGCGGCGTTTTGCGCTACCAGCATTGGCATCACCGCACGTGTGCTTGCCGACTTGGGGGTGCTCAACAGTACCGAGGGACGAATTGTACTCGGGGCGGCAGTGCTGGATGACGTGTTGGGGTTGGTAATTCTGGCGGTGGTCTCCGCTGTCGTCACCCGCGGGAGCGTCACCCCGCTGTTCGCCGTACAGACGACAGTGGTGGCTCTGGCGTTTGTGGCGGTAGCGCTTATCGTGGGCAAGATCCTTGCGCCCTCCATCCTGCGGGTCGTTGACCGCATGACGGTGCGGGGAGCGCTGGTGACCGCCGCGCTGGTAATGGCTTTCGTCTTCGCGCTGGCAGCAAAGAAGGTCGGCTCGGCGGCGATTGTGGGGTCGTTCGCGGCGGGGTTGGTCCTGTCGTCCATCGGACGCACCAAGCAGATCGAGCACGAGCTGAAACCGATTGCCGACTTCTTCGCTCCCATCTTCTTCGTCAGCGTGGGGGTGGCAGTGAACGTACGCCTGTTCAATCCGTTTGACCCTGCCAACCGTTCCACACTCGAGCTGGCATTGCTGGGTACGCTGGTGGCGTTTCTGGGTAAGTTCCTCGCCGGCTGGGGCGCGTGGGGCAGTGGTATCAAGCGTGCGCTGATCGGCGCCGGTATGGTGCCGCGCGGGGAGGTAGGGCTGATTTTTGCCACGGTCGGAAAACAAAACGGCGTGCTCAACGACGCCCACTACGCGGCTCTGCTGGCGGTCATCTTCCTGACCACCTTCATGGCGCCGCCTCTGCTGGCGCACTTTGCCCGGGCGTTAGCCCCTTCCAAAGCCAGTGCATGAAGAACTAAACGGGGTGGAGTGGGTTGTTCCCACTCCCCTCCTTCACCGAAATGATAACCGCCACTTCCTGGCAGTCGTAAAACTTCGGGCAGTGCACGCATTCCGTCCACACTTTGCGGGGCAGTTCGGCGCGATCGCACACGCGGAATCCCAGATTCTCGAAGAAGGCAGGCTTGTAGGTGAGCGCAAACACGCGCTCCACACCGAGGCAGGGCGCCTCTCGCAGGCACTCCAGCACCAGCAGTTTACCGTAGCCTTTGCCCTGCGCCTCTTCTGACACCGCAAGGCTCTTGATCTCTGCCAGGTCACGCCACACCACGTGCAGAGCCGCACACCCCACCACCTCGCCGTGTTCCTCCACCACGAAGAAGTCGCGCAGGTTCTCGTAGAACTGCGCCAGCGAGCGATGGAGCATATCCCCGCGGTCGGCGAAAAAGTTAACAAGGCGCTGCATCGCCGGAACATCCGACGTGCGCGCCTTCCGAATGGTCACGCTCATACGATACTGTCTATCCCTACTGCGGCATCTTCCCTGCAATCAGCCGGGTGATATCATTCGCGGTCACCAGCACCAGAATCGACAACAGGATAGCCAGACCCACCATCTGCACTGCCCACTGCTGGCGCGCCGTCAGCCGACGACCGCCGCGCAGCCACTCGATAAAGTACAGCACAAGGTGACCACCGTCCAGTATCGGGATGGGCAGGAGATTCAGGATACCGAGACTGATGCTGAGCGCTGCCATGAAGCTGAGCACCCGATGCAACCCCTCCTTCGCCGCCACATGAGTCATCTGCACGATTGCCACCGGACCGCCCACGCTATCCTTCACCTTGTGCGTGAACAGATGCTCAGGGATCGCCATAATCAGGTTGCGGGTGATGCGTGTGCCAGCCACCAGCGACTCCCACGGCGACAACCGTTCCCGCTCAAAGCTCGGATAGAATCCGAGACGCCCCTGCTTCTTGACGACCTTCTCGCCGTCTTTGACTTCTTCCACTTCGTACTCTTTGGGCACGCCGCGCAGCAGCACATATTCATCATCGCGCTTCACCCGCACAAACAGAGGCTTGCCAGGGCTGTTGTGAATGACCTTCATCATGTGCTCGCCGTCGCGTATGGGCTCGTTGTTGATTTCCACAATCACGTCGCCCATTTTCAAACCCATCTTCTCCGCTTCCGAGCCGGGGATAACCTGCGCCACCCGATTGATCGGTTTGCCGATTTCCAGCCCAACCGTCATGCCCATTGCAGAGAAGATGACGTAACCGAGCAGAAGGCTCATGATGGGGCCTGCCAGCACCACGGCGTTCCTCTGCCAGATAGGCTTGGAGAAGAAGGTGCCGGGTTCAGGGTTCTCCTCGCCGTGCGATTCCATCCCGGCGATGCGCACGAACCCACCCAAGGGAACAGGACGAACAGTATACTCGGTCTCGCCCTTCTTCGCCAGAACCAGCCATTTCGGACCGAATCCAACGGCGAACTCCTCTACGCGCATCCCGCACCATTTCGCCACGATATAATGCCCGAATTCGTGTGCAACGACCAGTACGCCAATCGTTAACAAAAAGTAGAAGACAGTCTGAAGTGCCTGAAACTCCAATGGTGGAACCTCCTCGAATATCGGCAGGAACTCGCAAACAGAGTCGCCCTTCGCTATCCTTTACGATAATTATACCTGTCTGGTGTTTCCGATGCGCTACGAAAAACACCAGATTATGGACACTTCCACCAGCTCGCTTGTTCCCGCGCCCAGGTGTCCACCTCCTGAACGGCGTCCAGTGAGGCGGGCTGGGGCTGATGCTTCTCCATCACCTCGCGCACGCACCGCATGATGTCGGTGAAGGCGATATCGCCTTTCAGGAAGCGGGCAACCGCCACCTCGTTCGCGGCGTTCATGGCGGCAGGCATGGTACCTCCTGCCGCAAGTGCATCGCGCGCCACCTGCAAAGCCGGGTAGCGCTGAGGGTCGGGGTCAGAAAAGGTGAGTGCGCCCACGCGCGTCAGATCAAGACGCGGCAGAGCCGTGTCCACCCGCTCGGGATAGAGCAGGGCGTACTGGATGGGCAGGCGCATGTCGGGCAGACCCAGCTGCGCCAGCACCGAGCCGTCACGCATCTCCACCAGCGCGTGCACGATACTTTGCGGATGCAGAACCACCTGCACCCGTTCCGCAGGCGCGCCAAAGAGCCAGTGCGCCTCGATAATCTCCAGCCCCTTGTTCATCAGGGTGGCGCTGTCGATGGTGATTTTGGCGCCCATCCGCCAGGTAGGATGCTGCAGGGCCCGCTCGGCGGTGACATAAGGCAGGTCATCCAGAGGCACGTCGCGCAGAGCGCCGCCGGAAGCGGTAAGCAAGATGCGTGACACAGCCGCGGGTTCCTCGCCCTGCAAACACTGAAACACGGCAGAGTGCTCGCTATCGATCGGCACGATGGGCAGGTTGCGCTCGTGTGCCAGCGCCATGACGCTCTCCCCCGCTGCTACCAGCACCTCTTTGCTCGCAAGCGCAATGCTCTTGCCCGCTCGCAGTGCCGCCACAGTCGCAGCCAGCCCACATACCCCGGCAACGCCCACCACCACGAGGTCCACCTCCGGCAGGGTGGCAATGGTCTGCAGTCCTTCATCGCCGGGGAATACCTGCCAGGTGGGTTCGCGCTCGCGCAGGGCGGACGCCGCCGCCTCATCCACCAGCGCAACCTGTGTCACGCCAAAGCGTTGAGCCTGTTCGTGCAGTTTGATGTGATCACGGTGGGCAGCCAGTGCCGCCACCCGAATACGTTCAGGCAGGCGTACCGCCACATCCAGACACTGCGTACCGATGGAGCCGGTGCTTCCCAGAACCGCGATACGTTTCATTCCTCGTCCAGAATGCCGCCGAACTTGCGCACGCGTCGCTGGTAGTTCAGGATGGCTTCGACCAGGTGTTCGGTGCGGAAGTCGGGCCAGAGGGTGGGCGTGACCCACAGCTCCGAGTAAGCGGTCTGCCAGACCAGAAAGTTGCTGACGCGCATCTCGCCAGCGGTGCGGATGAGCAGGTCGGGGTCGGGCATGTCCGGGGCATACAGATGGGTGCGCACAGTGGACTCGTCGATCTCCTCCGGCTGCAGTTCACCACGTTTCACCCGCTCGGCGATGGTTCGCATGGCATCCACGATTTCTGCCCGCCCACCGTAGTTGATGGCGAGGTTCAGCACCAGCCGGTTATTTTGCGCCGTTATCTCCATACCGCGACGCAGCTCCTCCTGCAGGCTCGCGGGCAGTTCATGCATCCGACCGATGACGCGCACCTGAATGCCGTTGATGTACATCTGCCGCAGTTCCTGCCGTGCTGCCTCCTCGATGAGCGCCATCAGTCCGCTGGTCTCATCGGGTGGACGCCGCCAGTTCTCGGTGCTGAAGGTGTACAGCGTTACCATCTTCACGCCCAGGTCGGCGCAGTCTTTGACCACACGACGCACCGTGCGATAGCCCTGGCGGTGCCCAACCAGTCGGGGCAGTCCACGCTGTATCGCCCACCTTCCGTTGCCATCCATGATAATGGCAATATGTTCAGGCAGGCGCGAGAAGTCCACGCCTGCCTCTTGCGCCTTGACCACCGCTGGCGCGGTTTCAGCCCTTTGCGTTTGTGAGGAGAGGGTTTCCATACATACCACCGGAGCCTCGCTCCGCTACACCTCCATCAGTTCTTCCTCTTTTGCCTTCTGCAGGCGGTCGATCTCGGCGATGTACTTGTCGGTGAGCTTTTGCACCTGCTGTTCTGCGCGTTTCACCTCGTCCTCGGAAACTTCGCCTTTTTTCTCCGCCGCTTTCAGATGTTCGTTGACTTCACGGCGCACGTTGCGGATCGCCACACGCTCTTCCTCTGCCTTTTTGTGCAGAAGCTTGGTCAGTTCCTTGCGCCTCTCCTCCGTCAGCTCGGGGATGCGAATGCGTATCACCTGCCCGTCGTTGTTGGGCACGAGATGCAGGTCGGATTTGAGAATCGCCTTCTCGATCCACGACAGGCTCTGCTTATCGTAGGGCTGAATGAGCAGTAGCCGCGGCTCGGGCACGGTGATGCTGGCGATGTGGTTGATGGGTGTTGGGGTGCCGTAGTAGTCCACCATCACGTGCTCCAGGATAGCGGGATTGGCGCGTCCCGTGCGCAGGGTGGCGAACTCATGCGCCGCCTTTTGCACGGTCTTCTCCATCTTGTGTTCCGCTTCTTTCAACAGGTCATCGGTCATTTTCCTCTCCTCCTACCAGAGTGCCAATGTCTTCGCCAAGCACTGCCCGCACCACATTGCCCGGTCGGGCAATATTGAACACCACGATAGGCAAGCGGTTCTCCATGCACAGCGTCAGCGCGGTGAGGTCCATCACGCGCAGCTGGCGTGCAATCGCTTCCCTGTAAGTAATATACGAGAATCGCTTCGCGTTGGGGTCACGTCTGGGGTCGGAATCGTACACGCCATCCACGTTGGTGGCTTTGAGGAACGCCTGAGCGCGGATCTCCAGCGCGCGCAGGGCTGCGGCGGTATCGGTGGTAAAGTAGGGGTTGCCTGTGCCCGCGGCGAGGATAACCACGCGACCTTTCTCGAGATGGCGGATGGCACGGCGACGGATGAACGGCTCGGCGACCTGAAACATCTGGATGGCGGTCTGTGCCCGTGTGGGAACACCCAGCTGCTCGATAGCGTCCTGCAGGGCGAGCGCATTGATGACGGTCGCTAACATGCCCATATAGTCAGCAGTGGCGCGGTCGATGCCTGCTTGCGCCGCTTGCTGTCCGCGGATGATGTTGCCTCCGCCAATGACGACGGCAATCTCCACCCCGAGGCGGTGTGCGTCCACAATCTGCCGGGCAAGCGAGCCGATGACCGTGTAATCCAGACCGCTTCCGCGCTCTCCGGCGAACGCCTCGCCGGAGAGTTTGAGAAGCACTCGTCGCCATCGGGGTTCGGAGGGCGTGCCGTCGCTCATGGTTACGATCCGCTACCTTCCCCCACGCGGAAGCGCACAAAGCGCTTGACGCTTAGAGGCTCGCCGACCGCCTTCGAGAACTCTTCGATCACCTGCTTCACCGCTTTCTTCTCGTCGCGGATGTAGCCCTGCTCCAGAAGGCAGACCTGCTCGAAGAACTTGCTGAGCCGTCCTTCCACAATCTTGTCCAGCGCCTGCGCAGGTTTGCCTTCGTTGATGGCGCGTTGACGCTGAACCTCCTTTTCCTCATCGATCAGGTGCTGGGGCACCTCATCGCGCCTGAGGTAGCCCGGGTTGCCGAACGCAATCTGCATGCCCAGTTCCTTCACCAGCTTCAGCGTTTCCGGGTGCTGTGCTCCCGCTGGTGAGCCTGCCGTTACCTCCACCATCACCCCGATCTTGCCGCCGAGGTGGATATAGGTATCCACAGAGCCGGTGTCGTCGGTGCTGAAGGTCGCAATGCGCCCCACCACAATCTTCTCGCGGATGCGCGCCACCAGGTCTTCCACACGCTGGCGCACGGTGCGGTCAGAAGCCACCTGGCTGGGCTGCTCCAGAAACTCTTCCAGAGTGCCCTCGAAGCCGGTATCCACCAGCTGTTGAACCAGCTCCTTCGCCAGCGTCTGAAACTCCTCGTTTCGGGCAACAAAGTCGGTTTCGGCGTTCAGCTCCAGCAGTGCCGCGCGACGGTGATCTGCGCTGACCGCGGAGACCACCACGCCCTCGGAAGCCTGTTTCGCTTCGCGTTTGACGGCTGCGGCGGCACCCTTCTCGCGCAGAATGAGCCGCGCACGCTCCATATCTCCCTGCGCTTCAATCAGCGCCTGTTTACATTCCATCATGCCAGCGCCGGTCTGATCGCGCAACTCTTTGACCATCTGTGCTGTGATTTCCACCGGTACCTAATCCTCCTGTGCTCGTCGTGAGCGCTGACGCTCGACCTCTTCCTCTTCGATATGACTGTATTCCTCGTACATTCTGGAGTATTCGTCCTCGACACCCGGACGCACCAGATAGTCCGTGTCTTCCTCCTCGCCAACCGACGCAACGGCTACCGCCTCTTCGGTGGGTTCCTCCTCGCCCAATTCGGGCTTCTCCTCGCCCTCTTCGGGCACTTCCTCTTCCACCACCGCGGCGCCCTGCCACTCGACCTGCTTCACCTCGATGATGGCGTCGGCAATACGGTTGCAGAGCAGTTTGATGGCGCGGATGGCGTCGTCGTTGCCGGGGACCACGTAATCCACATCGTCCGGGTCACAGTTGGTGTCCACGATGGCGATGATCGGAATCTCCAGCCGGTGAGCCTCCTGCACGGCGATATGTTCCTTCTTCAGGTCCACAATGAACACCGCATGTGGCAACCCCGGCATCTCCTTGATGCCCGCCAGCACGGCGTTCAGCTTCTCCTTCTCTTCGCGCAGCTTTGCCGCTTCTTTCTTGGGCAGGCGATCCAGCGTGCCATCCGTTTCCATCTTGTCCAGCTCACTCAGGCGCTTGATGCGCTCCTGAATGGTCTTCCAGTTGGTCAGCATCCCGCCCAGCCAGCGCTTGTTCACGTAGAACTGCCGACTGCGTTCTGCGGCTTCGCGCACCGCTTCCTGAGCCTGCTTCTTCGTGCCCACCAACAGGATGTGCCCGCCGTTCTGCACCACTTCCTGCACGAACGCCTGCGCCTGATCGAACAGCTGCAGGGTCTGATGCAGGTCAATGATATAGATACCGTTGCGAGCGCCGTAGATGTAGCGCTTCATTTTGGGGTTCCAGCGGCGGGTGTGATGACCGAAATGCACTCCTGCTTCCAGGAGCTCTTTCATGGTGACCGTTGCCAAAGCTGTCGTGCCTCCTTTGTCTTCAGGTTATGCCTCCCGCTCCATCTGCCCCGTGCGCCATCCCGGGCGGGACACCAGCGCACGAGTCCGAAGCGGTGTGTGATTCCGTCATGTGACGCACAGCCAGTTTACCATAAACGGCTTTCCGAATCAAGCCGTTGAAAGGGTGTTGTAACGAGACCAAACCTATCCCCCACCCCCCCTTTCCGGCGCGGGAAGGTGAGCTCGGAACCTCTCCCAGCGTGAAGAAAGGCAGGAAGGGGGTTTGCACAGGCTAGCGACAGCGTTTCTGCGGACGACATCGGCACACGCGAGGATTTTTGAAACACCCTTAGCCCTTGATGCAGGCGACAGCACCCCCCGGTGTCATTGCGAGGAGCGAAGCGACGAAGCAATCCCCCTTACCCCCCCGTGTCATTGCGAGGAGCGCAAGCGCCGTAGCAATCCCCCTCACCGAACGTGTCATTGCGAGGAGCGAAGCGACGAAGCAATCCCCCTCACCGAACGTGTCATTGC
>CAKZNX010000022.1 GCA_937132045.1 uncultured bacterium | reverse complement strand
GTCAACTGGTCTACCCGTGCCGTCAACTGTTCCATGCGCTCGGTCAGCTGGTCTACACGCGCCGTCAACTGCGTCATCCACTCCGTCAACTGGTCTACCCGTGCCGTCAACTGGTCTACCCGTGCCGTCAACTGCGTCATCCACTCCGTCAACTGGTCTACCCGTGCCGTCAACTGGTCTACCCGTGCCGTCAACTGTTCCATGCGCTCGGTCAATAGTTGAAGCTGTTCCTGACTGGCACGCTGTGCCACCGCCAACTCGCCGAAGCGGGCTTCGGTCTCTATGCGGACGGCAGCAAGCTGGGCGGTCAACTCCTGTAGCGCCCGCTGCCACTCTGCTTCCCTTTCCTCCAGCCGGCGCTCAATGAGTTCGAGACGCTGCAGGACGGTGCTCTCGTGCAGGCGCTCGTAAACTGACAGCATTACCTGCCCGAGCTTTTCCGCAACCGACTTATCGAATACAGTACTCAGTTCATCAATGACTTCTGCCAGGTTCAGCATAGAATGCCTTGACCTCCCACCATACATTATACCCCTGCCGATCACTCCACCCGCAGCTCGGTGGCACCGAAACGCAGAACGTCGCCAATCTGAATGGGCCTCTGCTGAATAGGCTGTCCGTTAACGAAACTGCCGTTGCGCGAGCCTTCGTCGATGAGCACCCATTGACCACCCTGCCGCTCCAGGCGCGCGTGTCGGCGGCTGACGGTCGCGTCGAAGTCGAGCAGCACATGGCGCCCTGCTTCCCTGCCCACCGTCAACACGTCGCCGGACAGCGGAAACGCCGTTCCCGCTCGCACGCCGTTCAGAATGACCAACCGCGAGGGCAGGGTCGTCGCACCCACTGGGGCTGAAACCGCTGCCTGAGGGAGCTCAGCAGGTGCCGCACCGGGTATCACACTGCAGGCGCACTGTCCCGTTACAGGGTCCTTGCGCTCGCCACAATAGGGGCAGAGGTAGTCGGGCATGGGGGGACGGGGAGAGGGCTTCTCCTGCCGCTCCAGCGCCTCACGCACCACCGACCGCGTGGCTTTCTCGTTGAACTGCAGGCGCACCGAGGCGATCTGGATGATGTCGCCGTCTTTCAACCACGCCTGCTGAACTGGCTGACCGTTGAGCACGGTGCCAGCAGGCGCCCCCAGATCCTGCAGGAGGTGCCGGTTCTGCTGACGGACGATGCGTGCGTGTTGCGGGGCGACCCGCGGATCGCCGAACAGCGGAACATCAGCGGATTCATCCCGCCCGATGACACAGACTGGCTTATCCACCGGGTACTCCCTTCCTTCGTTGCGCCCCAGCATCACGCGCACCCACGCTGTTTTCAACGCCTCCTGCACCAGTGCAATGAAGAAACCGATGCACGCACCAAGCACGGGGAAGCCTACCGCTCTGCCCGGCGCACCGATCTCCACCCGCTCGCCACCGGACAGGGCAAGATAGGCAGGCGCAAACATGAGCGTGAAAACCTGGAACGCGATGCCTCCCAGGGCCCCGCCGATGGTTCCGCCGACGGTGCTGTGCCACCAGCGCCTCGTTGAGCCGGTAACGATACCCACCGCCGCCCCCATGCCTGTACCCAGAAACATCCAGCCAACCGTGCGGGGCACGAGGTCTGTGACGAAGCCGAGCGGAGTAGGCTGTGCGCCCGCACCAATCGGGTTGCCCAGCAGAACACTGAGGGTGCCATAAACCAGATTGCCCAGAAAGAGCGCGATCATGGCTCCCGGCAAACCGATGAGCGCGGCGATGAAACCTTTGCGCACTGCCTGTGCGGGCAGACCGCGCGTCAGGCTATCCACCATGCCCAGCGCGAAGCCATAACAGCCGCCCAGTATCACCGACAGCCAGACAGTCTGCCGAAGCGCCTCTGCCCGGTTGAACAACGCCGCCTGGTGGTCGATGAGCGGCTCCTGTATCAGGAAAGCCACCACACCTGCCACCGCGCCAAGCAGCAAACCCAGCAGCAATCTGCCTGCCATCGCTCACACTTCCCAGCGGAAGAACGTAGCGCCGATCTGTATCTCGTCGCCGGGGCGGAGGGTCTGTTCGGTGATGCGCACGCCGTTGACCCACGTGCCGTTGGAGGATCCCTCATCCCTTATGAGCCAGCTGTCGCCCTGCTTGATCACGCGCGCGTGCCGACGGCTCACCGTGTTGTCGCGGTCGAGCTGGACGGCGTTGCCCACCTCCCTGCCAATGGAGACCTCAGTGCCAGCAATCTCGAAGAGGGTGCCGCCATAGGCTCCGCGCGCGCCCACCAGCCGTGGGACGGCTCCAGTGGACGGAGCTGCAGGCGCGGCAACCGTGGCGGAAGATGGCGCTACCGAGCAGGCACAGGCGCCGGTCACTGGGTCTGTCGGCTGTCCGCAGAAGGGACAGTGCCCCTCGGGAACCTGTACGGCGGGTTTAGAGGCTTGCTGACCAGCTGGTTCGGGCACGGGAGGCTCCTGCGCCACTTCAATGCCCAGCTTCTTCAGTGCGTCGGGTATACTCATCTGTTTTCGCTTCCATAGCCGGTAACCGCTGTACACCAACCCCGCCAGCACCAGCAAACCGATCAGGGTGTTCACCACGGGGAGCGGACGTCCAGCACGTGCAGGCTCAGGTGCAGAGGGTGGTGCAACTGGTGCAGGTGTGGTTGGAGCGATGTCCAGCACCGGTGCGCCGCTGGAGATGACCATGGTCAGCGTCACCACGGGGTCGGCGCGCTCCGGCTTGATCTCCGCCTCTTGCGATGCCGTGAGGTTGTTGCCGTAGTTCACCAGCACGCTCACTTTGCCCAGCTTCACGCGCTTCAACGAGACGATTCCACCCTGTGTTGGCTCGAGCAGGGCGGTGTGGATGGTGTTGTTGGCGTCGGTGAGCATCACGAACGCCGCAGCGATGGGCTTGTCGTCGGGCGTCTGCAGTTTCACCTGCACCCGCATGGCGTACTGGAAGGTATCCGGCGTGACGGTAATGCTGGTGTCGTTCGGTCTGACGGTGATAAGCGCCAGATTGCCGTACTTCACGTCGTACACCCCAACCCGGGCGCCCTGAAGCGTCTTCTCGAAGGTGTCGGCAAATCGGCTCTTCAGCGAGGCGATATCCAGCTCCACCTTGCCCGCCGAGCTCTCATTGGGGGGCAGGAACGCCGTCTGCCCGTTTGCTGACTCCAGCCACACGAGATACCTGCCCTCGCTGGGCACGTTCACGACCAGCTTATCCGGCAGTGACCACGCCGCTGTGCACATCCACAGCATCAGGACGAACCATGTCACTCGCGACATACACCCTACCTCCTGCTACGAGATATTGAACCCGCTTGCATGCACCGTATCGCCTCGGGCACACAGCGAATGATGTCGCCGGCAATCAGCCCCGCCTCACCAAGTTTTTCCGCGGCGATGTCGCCTGCCAGCCCGTGCACGTACACGCCCAGCACCGCGCTCCGCTCGGCATCCAGTCCCTGCGCCATGAAGCCCGCGATCGCACCGGTTAGCGCGTCGCCGCTACCACCCGTCGCCATGCCCGGGTTGCCTGTGGGGTTGACCCAGACTCTGCCTTCGGGGGTGGCGACCACCGACCGCGCGCCCTTCAGCACCACCACCGCGCCGAAACGCTGCGCTGCCGTCAGCGCCGTCTCCAGCCGGTTCGCCTGCACACTTGCGGTGTCGATACTCATCAGCCGAGCCATCTCGCCGGGATGAGGTGTGAACACCAACGGCGGGTGCGTGGACGGCAGGATAGTCGGCTCCAGCGCGATGCAGTTCAGGGCGTCAGCATCGATAACGCAGGGAACCTCCACCATCTTCAGTAGTTCGCGCAGCGCCTCGTGTGCAGATGCAAGCGTGCTCCAGCCCGGACCGATGGCGACCACCGTGGCACGCTTCAGCAGGGGGATCAACGCCGCCGCCGACTTCGCGCTTAGGCATCCCTCCTCAGCGGAGGGCAAGGGGTGCACCATCGCTTCGCGAAGCGCGCCTGCCGCCGCTGTGTACACGGCCTGTGGTACCGCCACCGAGCACAGCCCTGCTCCCACGCGCAGGGCAGATTCCGCTGCCATCAAGGGCGCACCCGACAGCCCCACCGAACCACCAACCACCAGCACGTGCCCGAAACTGCCCTTGTGCGAATCCGGTGAGCGAGGTGCCAACCATCCTCTGACCTCCTCCCCCGTAATCAGACGGCGCGGAATGTTTGCCCGTTCCAGCAGACTGTCGGGGATGCCGATGTCGCCCACCACCACCTCGCCAGCGTACTCTGCACCCGGATAGAGCGCGAGACCTATCTTCATCGCCCCGAAGGTGACGGTGAGCGATGCCCGAATTGCACACCCGCACACCTCGCCCGTATCTGCGTCGATGCCCGAAGGCACGTCCACCGCCACAACAGGCACAGGACACCGCTCGAGGAAGCGTATCGCCTCGGCGACCAGACCACGAACCTCGCCCTTCACCCCGATGCCCAGCAGAGCATCGATCACCAGGTACCAGTCTGCCGAGAGCCACAGGTTCTGCAGGTCCTCCAGACTCGCGACCGGGCATACCAGCCCGAGATTATGGGCAATCACCAGGTTGGTGCGTGCGTCCCCGCTTACTTTTTCGGGTTCAGCCAGAAGCGCCGCCACCACCTGCGCCCCCCGTTGCGCCAGATGACGCGCCACCACCATTCCATCGCCGCCGTTGTTGCCGCCGCCGCACAGCACGAGCACGCGCTTGTCCTTCCACTCTCCGAATCGCTGCTCCGCCGCGTGGACTACCTGCAGAGCGGCGTTTTCCATCAGGACAACTCCCGGAATGCCCACCTCCTCGATGGCAGCGCGGTCGAGTTGGCGCATCTCTTGAGCGGTCACGAGCACCGGCAACATCCCTAACCCTCCTGTCGTGATGCGAGGATGGCACGCACGCGCTCGAGGTCCTCCTCGGTGTCGACCCCGATGGAGGTTTGCTCCACGCGCACCATGCGAATGTGGTAGCCGTTCTCCAGCACGCGCAGCTGTTCCAGCACCTCCATCTGCTCAAGCGGGGTCGGCTCCATCGAGGCGTACTGCAGAAGAAAGTCGCGACGATAGGCGTAGATGCCGAGGTGCTTGTAGACGACGGCAGGAGCAGACGGGTCTCGCGGATACGGGATGCGAGCGCGCGAGAAGTACAGTGCATTACCGGCGCGATCCACCACCGCCTTGACGGCGGTCGGCTTGTCCTTTTCGTCTTCCGTAGCGGGGCACATCAGACTGCTCATGGGAAGCGAGGGGTCGTCGATGAGCGGTTGCGCCACTGCATCGATGTTCTCCGGGGGCATCAGCGGCTCGTCGCCCTGGATGTTGACGATGATGTCGGCGGTAAGCCCCTGTGCTACCTCCGCCAGTCGCTCGGTGCCGGAGCGATGCGCCGGCGAGGTCAGCACCGCGATGCCGCCGAATCCGCGCACCACCTGCGCAATCTCCTCGTCCGGCGTAGCCACCATCACTTCCGCCAGCGTTTTCGCCTGTTTGGCGTTGTGCCACACCCACCAGATCATCGGCTTCCCTGCGATGTCCAGCAACGGCTTGTTCGGCAGACGCACTGCTGCCAGTCGAGCGGGAATGATCCCCACGACCTGCATCCCTGTGTGCCTCCTGTCTTTGACGAAGTTCTGCACGCTGCTTCCTGTCACCCAATCATTCGCCAGATGCGTAAGGCTCACCTTGCACCGTCGGACACCGGTCTTCGCCGGAGCCGTTCCGTGTCATTGCGAGGAGCGCAGCGACGAAGCCATCCCCCCTCGCCTCTCGTGTCATTGCGAGGAGCGCAGCGACGAAGCAATCTCCTGTGCCTCTCGTGTCATTGCGAGGAGCGCAGCGACGAAGCAATCCCCTGTGCCTCTGGTGTCATTGCGAGGAGCGCAGCGACGAAGCAATCCCCTGTGCCTCTCGTGTCATTGCGAGGAGCGAAGCGACGAAGCAATCCCCCCTCGCCTCTCGTGTCATTGCGAGGAGCGCAGCGACGAAGCAATACCCACCGCATAACGTATCCGTGTCATTGCGAGGAGCGCAGCG
>CAKZNX010000021.1 GCA_937132045.1 uncultured bacterium | reverse complement strand
GCTCAGATATTCGCGCAGGGTCATCGACTCGTCTGGGGCAGAGGTGATGGGGTCCGTTTCTAAGTCAGAGCTTTCGCCCTGATCCCACTCAGCGATGCGCTCGACGTTTCCACGTCGGCTCGAAAACTGCTGCGCAACTGAATCCTCCACTACGCTTTCGATGCGCTCCAGCGCCGGATTGTCTTCGACTGCCTGGTCTATCAGTTGCTCCAACTCGGGTAAACTGGACTGTATCAGCTTGGCTACATGGATAACGCGTTGACTAACTCTTGTTTCAACCTGTACTCGCTGTTCGTGTGCTAACACTGCCCACCGCCTGCCTTTCGCGCTCTTCGCCCCATTACGCTGACTGCCTTCCTGAGCGGCCGCCTCTCGCGACGTCAGCGCTGAACACGCTAGTTATGATACTGCGCCAATGTTAAGATGTCAACCACTCATGTTATACTTTCCATAGTTCCTCTCATTTTTGCGTGCGGGGTTTCGTGTGGACGCGCACCGTAACGTCGTGCCAGCGCTCGCAACCACGGAGGCGTGATCAGCGTGGTGACCATTACCAGTATCAACACAGCCGTATATAATGGGATGTCAAACACGTGCTGTGTGAGACCGATTGTTGCAAAAATCAATCCGACCTCTCCGCGCGGTATCATGCCCACGCCGACCAGCCATGGGCGCATCCGGGTGCCCCACACAGCCAAGCCAGATGCCAGCTTGCCCGCGACCGCTGCCACAATTAACAGTGCTGCCAGAACGATCACAGCGCGCCCGGCAGGGGTGGAGAGATGGATTGCCCGCAAATTCATCTGCGCCCCCATAACCACGAAGAAGAGGGGAACCAGCATGTCGGCGATGGCGCTGGCGCGCTCGGTAATGCGGACGCGGTGCTCAGTACGGGCAAGCACCAGCCCCGCCGAGAATGCCCCCACGATAGGCGCCAAGCCCACCAGCTGAGCCAGCGCCGCCAGTAGAAAGCAGAAAACCAGCGCAGCGGTCACCAGAGCGGCACGAGCACGCATCTGCTCGGCAACGCGCAGGAAGATATGTGACGCACGCAGCCCCGCCGTTAACGCACCTGCCAGAAACACCAGCGCCAGAACGAATGTCTTGCCCACCTGCAAAACGGACATTGTTTCGCCCTGCGCCAGTCCGCTGAACACCGCCAGGATCAACAGCCCCATGACATCGTCGGCGACGGCGGCGCCCAGTACGATTTGCGACTCAGCCCACCGCAGGATGCCCAGGTCGTGGAGCACTCGCGCCGTGATACCCACGCTGGTGGCGGTCAGGGTCGCGCCGATGAATGCTGCCGCCATCACGGGTTGTCTCAGCAGAAGGCTGACCCCGAACCCGAGCACAGCAGGAATCACCACCCCGATCATCGCCACCCACAACGACCGCCATCCCACGCGGAGTAGAGCGGTGATGTCGGACTCCAGACCGATTTCGAACAGCAAAAGCACCGCTCCCAGCTCCGCCAGAGTATGCAGGATGTCGTTATGGGGATCGACGAGGCGCAGCAGGCTATCGCCCAGCACGAGCCCTGCCAGAAGCTCGCCCAGCACCGCAGGTTGTGAAACCCGCTCGGTAAGTTCCGCAGCCAGTTTCGCCGCAGCCAGAATGACTGCCAGCCTCAGCAGGGTGTGGGCAAACTCCATCTCTTCCCCTCACTCACCCCCGCACAACAGGTCGCGATAGAGCTGAACGAGAACGCGGCGACTGTGCTCCCATGCGAGGTGCTCCCGTACCCGCTGCGCACCATATACGCCCATTCGCTGGCGGCGTTCGGGGTCGTCCAGCAACTCGATAATCAGTCGCGCAAACTCTTGTTCGTCGTTTGGGGTGGCGTACACAGCCGCCTCGCCTGCCGAGTAGCGCGTTTCCTTAAGGTCGAAACTCACGATGGGTAAGCCCATCGCCATGTACTCTACCACCTTGTTCATGGTGGATAGATCGTTAAGAGGATTTTTCGGGTCGGGAGCAAGTGCAATGTCGGCAGTGGAGAGCACCTCATGAAGTTCCTCGTCGGGAATGCGGCCAGTGAAGCATACACACTCGTCCAGACCCTTCGCGTGCGCCATCTCCTCGAGGTCACTGCGTACATCCCCGTCGCCCACCAGCACAAATTGAATGTCTTCTCGCCTGAAGGTACGCACCACATGTTCAGCCGCGCGTACCAGATAGTCCACACCGTCCTGCGGTCCCATCACTCCCAGATAAACCGCCATATACCGCTTACCGCGCCTGAGCGGGGGGTTGGGAGCAACACGATGGAAACGGTTGAGGTCGGGACCACTACGAACTACCACTACCCGTTCGGGGGGCACGCCGCCGCGCTGAATGGCAACCTGACGGTACGACTCGTTGGTCGAGATGACCCGGTCGGCGGTGCGAAATTGCTGGCGCTCCAGCCACAGCAGGGCTCGGTGCAGCCAACCTCGCTTACCGAAGCGCGACTCGTATAGCTCAGGGTTCAGGTCGTGGTGGTCAAACACGTACTTCTTGCCGAACAGCTTGTAGATACGCCCCAACAGCCAGAAGGTATCGGGGGGATTACAGGCGTGGATGGCGTCGAAACCCTCGCGCCGCAGTACGACCAGACTGAGCCAGAAGGTCATTGCCCAGCAGTAGGTGAACTCCCAAAGGAAGCTAAGCACCCCGCGCGTGGGGGGATACATTTTATACCTGTATACACGTACTCCGTCGATCACCGCGTGGGGAACATCGCCCGGTTTGCGTGGCGAGATAACGGAGACGTGAAAACCTTCCTGCACCAATGAAGTGGCTTCCAACCATACTCGCCGGTCGAAAGGGACTGGCAGGTTCTCCACTATCATGAGTATCTTCTTACCAGTACAAGCCAATGTAGCGCCCCCTGATGTTCTCCGGAGAGACAGAGCGCGTCAAATCGATTACCGTCTGGTCGGCGCGAAAGCAGTGCAGGTGATCGGCAATGCTCTCGTCGCGGTTCGCCAGCACGATTACCTCGCTCTGCTCGATGAGCTCTGCCAGGCTGTCGCACATCAGCGCCTGGATGTGTGGAATCTCGCGCTCGATGTACGCCTTGTTACTGCCGTAAATCGCTGCCAGCGAGACGTTGGGGTCGTAGATACGCAGGGAATAGCCCTTCCCAATGAGGTGTTCGCACAGAGCCACGATGGGGCTTTCGCGCAGGTCGTCTGTGCCCGCTTTGAACGCCAGCCCTACCACGCCGACCCGTTTTTTGCCCATCTGCACGATGGTTTCTGCCGTGCGCTCGATTTGCAGGCGGTTGCTGACCAGAATGGACTCGAGCGTGGGCAGGCTGAGATCGTGCTGGTGCGCACGATATACCAGCGCACGAAGGTCTTTGGGCAGGCACGATCCTCCAAACGCAAAGCCGGGTGTGAGATACGCCGCAGAGATGTTCAGCTTGGTGTCCATGGTCAGCAGGCGCATCACCACGTGGCTGTCCACACCTTCCTGCTTGCACCACGCGCCGATTTCGTTGGCGAAGGTGATTTTGAGTGCATGGAAGGCGTTGTTGGCGTACTTCAGCATTTCTGCGGTGCGCAGGTCGGTTTTCACGCACTCGGCGGGGATGTCCGTATACAGCTGCGCCAACCGGTCAGCCGCCTCGAACGACTGCGCACCAATCACGGTCAACGGGGGGTGGTAGAAATCATGAATGGCGCTGCCTTCGCGCAGGAACTCCGGGTTCATGCACACATGGAACCCCTCGCCGTGCCGCTTGCCCGAAGATGCCTCCAGCGTTGGGACGACCAGCCCCTCACAGGTGCCCGGCAACACGGTACTGCGCATCACCACTGTGTAGGGTTCCTGGCGCTGTGCCAGCGCGGCACCGATCTGTCGGCACACGCGCTCCACATATTCCAGATTCAGGCTTCCGTTGCGCCGGCTGGGGGTACCCACGCAGATAAGCGCTATTTCGCTCTGTACAACCGCCTCGTCCGCGCAGGTGGTGGCTGTCAACCGCCCCGTTTCACGACCACGCCGTATGAACTCCTCCAGGTGCCGCTCCACGATGGGCGAACGCCCCTCGTTGATGCAGGCTACCTTGTAGGTGTCGGTGTCCACCCCGATGACCCGGTGACCCTCCTGCCCGAAGCAGGCGGCAGTCACCGCCCCAACGTATCCCAAACCGAAAATCGCAATTTCCATAGTGCAAGTAATCACCTCATGGCTTACCGAATGCCCATCTGTATGCAACGGGTGCAATTTGGCTCCTCGTCTTAACTTCCTTATCAGGTAGCGTCCATAGCAGCCGTCCCCGAGTAGCGTAAGTGCATTCTATCACCCTGTATATGCATAGTGCAAGCCTGTCAAAACTGCGAGGTTCTGTCTTTTGCTGTCGTGTCACGAGGAATATTTGCGGTCAGCCCATCGACTCTTGTGATTTCCTGTGCCAGTGTGACAGCCATGCCGACCATCCTGCACCGGAAAGCACGACTGCATAGGGAAGCACCTGCAGGAAAAAGCGGGAAGAGCCTGCCGCCCCCGCGGTCAAGGAGAAGTAAACGGAGGCGATACAGAACATCCAAACCCATCTCCGAGTTTCCGGTCCCCAGAGCAATTTTGCTCCATATACAGCTCCCGTGAGCAGCACGATCTGTATCATCAGGCTGACGAAAAAGGTAAGTCGCCCGATCAGTCCTCTAGTGTTCAGGGGTTCTCCGCTGGCACGCGAGGGGAGCAGCCAGAACTTGAGCAGTCCTCTCGCCACTCCCAGAATCACGGTGCGAGGTTCTTCCATGACCAGTTCTCCCGCAGTTTTACGGTAGTATTTCGCCAGTTCAAGGGGGTGTTCAGCCGGGTCTAATCCGTCAGCCTGCATCTTCTCTCGAGCCGTCGTGGCGAGCCTGCTCTTCGTGACGGAGTACTCCTCCACTCCGCTACCTTGCATGAAAGCGACGCCCACCGTGAGCACCAGCAGGTTATACTCACCTGACACGCTTAAACGATAGGAGCCAAACTTAGATTTGTTATGTAACATCCACGGCGTCAGGATCGCAGTGAAGGCGATGGCAAAAACGAGAACCAGGACAACCCTCCGCGTCATGGCGGCGTTCATGGTCAGGCAAATTACAAGAAACAAAAGTGGGATAAAATACAACATACTGACCCGGACGTAAGTGAGCACACCTCCCAGCACGCCAGTCGCCACGGCTATCAGCACGGCTTTTCTGACTGCTGCATCAGTTCGGGTGAAGGCGAACACCAGATACAGAAATAATACCGACAAGGAGAGAAAGAGGGTTTCTGAGTACATGGTGATACTGGTAAACACGGTGTAGGGGTGCAGTCCGTAGAGTAAACCGGCAATCAGCGCGGATGAGGCACCAGACAATCCTCTCATCAGCACCATCAACAGGGCGCATCCCGCTATCTCAAGCAGTATTTGGGCAAGGAGCACTACCCATGGCTTGGCACCGAAAAGCGCATACACGGCAGCGATGAATAGCGGATAGCCGGGCGGACGCACCGTCGCCGCGTGATACTGTGGGTCCCATTCACGGTTCCCGTAGGTACGCTTCACGAGCAGGTCCATTGCCAGCCGATGGTAGGTATAGGGGTCTTCTCCTACCATCCGTAGATCGTACCGACTGCTCCAAGGCTGATAATACAGGAATACTCCTAATCTCGCCAGAAGCACGACGACCAGAATGATGATGAACGGAAAATGTTTGCCCATCGTTGAGCTGTTCCCGCCACACGTTGCCGACACTGTGTGCATTCGCGGTGACGGAAGTAATACCCTGTTGTCTCAAAGGCTCGGGCCTGCCATAGTTGACCGCGCTGGTTTCTCCTTGCTTTCTTTGTGACACCACAACCTGCTTCCACTCCTTCGCTGTGGTATAATGACAGAGGTGACTGGACAATGCCCTTCACAGTGAACGATTTCGAGGATTTGCTTCGCTTGCTTCACGAGCGCCCGGACTACCGGGAGCGCCTGCGAGTGCTCTTGCTGCCGGAAGAGATACTCACTCTGCCCCAGCTTGTCCGCGAGAACACCGAGGC
>CAKZNX010000020.1 GCA_937132045.1 uncultured bacterium | reverse complement strand
TCGTGTCATTGCGAGCCTGCCTTCAGGCAGGCGAAGCAATCCCCTTCGTGTTATGGGAAGCGAGAGGGAATGCTTCGTCGCTTCGCTGCTCGCCATGACACGGTGGCTAGGATGGGCGAAGGGGATTGCTTCGTCGCTTCGCTCCTCGCAATGACACGGTGGCTAGGGTGGGCGAAGGGGATTGCTTCGTCGCTTCGCTCCTCGCAATGACACGGTGGCTAGGATGGGCGAAGGGGATTGCTTCGTCGCTTCGCTCCTCGCAATGACACGGAACGGCTCGGCAGGATTCGAACCGATTCTGTTTCCTCGTGTCCTCTCACTCGAGGTTCCCATCCACGCCGATGCGGGTGGCATGGTGCAGGTAGGGACACAGGACTTCCGGTATCTGTATGGTGCCGTCCGCCTGCTGATAGTTTTCGACGAGCGCAATCATGAGACGAGGTAGGGCAAGTCCGGAGCCGTTCAGCGTATGCACGTATTCGGGTCTGGCGCCGGGTGCCGGTCGGTAGCGGATGTTGGCTCGGCGTGCCTGAAAGTCACGGAAGTTGGAACAGGAGCTGACCTCCAGCCACTCCTGACATCCCGCTGCCCAAACTTCGATATCGTACTTCATTGCTGCCACGAAGCTCAGGTCGCCAGTGCACATCTGCACCCAGCGGAAGGGCAACTTCAGCTGCCGACACACATCGGAGGCATCCGCGATCAGCTTCATCAGCTCCTCGTCCGATGTGTGCGGCTCCACGAACTTGACCAGCTCCACTTTATCGAACTGATGACCGCGCTTAATCCCACGCACATCACGCCCTGCCGCCATCTTTTCCCGCCGGAAGCACGCGGTATAGGCAACGTAATATAGCGGAAGCTGCTCTTTCTCCAGAATCTCTTCGCGATGCAGGTTGGTGACGGGTACCTCCGCGGTGGGGATAAGCCAAAAGTCCTCTTCCGCGTCGTGATACAGGTTGTCGCCGAACTTTGGGAGGTTGCCTGTGCCGTACAGACACTCGGATTTGACCAGATAGGGTGGGTAAACCTCCGTGTAGCCATGCTGGCGCGTGTGCAGGTCAAGCATCCATGTGATAAGTGCACGCTGTAAGGCCGCCCCCGCCCGCTTCAACACATAGAACCGCGAGCCGCTGATCTTGATACCCCGCTGAAAGTCGATGATGTCCAGCGCTTCTCCAAGCTCCCAATGCGGCTTAGGGGTAAAACCGAAGTTGGGGAGGTCGCCTTCAGTCTTCACCACCACGTTCTCGGTTTCGTCTCTACCCACGGGCACACCGGGATGAGGCAGGTTGGGCACCTCCAGCATCCGCGCGTTCAACCGCTGTTCAATCTGGTCCAGTTCCTGTTCGAACTGCGCAATCCGATCGCCCACCTCACGCATGCGGACAATCTGGGCGTTACGCTCGTCGGCGTCTTTGATACGGGGTATCTCTTTCGAGACGGCGTTGCGCTCGGCACGAAGCGCCTCGACCTGCGCAATCACCTCGCGTCGTTGGGCATCCAGCTGCAAAATCGTGTCGATGATCGACGGATCGGCGCCAACTTTCACCAGACCGTCCTTGACGAAGTCGGGTTGCTCGCGGATCAGACGAATGTCCAGCATGGAAGTCACTCACTCCTGTCGGCAGGGATGTGTCGTTAACAGTATACAATAAACGAGGGCGGGAACGCCAAGCGGACAGGCGTTCGTGCCCTCGTTGTGCGTGCCAAGCTCACCGGCTCAGGGTGTTCTCGGGAAGTTTGGCACCAATCCTATGTCGCCGGGCTGGCCTCTGTGCAGGCGGCCTTCTGGGAACGGTGTTCCGCCGTCGTCGATTCCGTTCGGCCCGACGCTGTAAAGCACATATGCATTCCCCAGCGGGCGATACACGAAGGGTTCGCCCGAGAAGGGGTCTGTGAAGTAGGGGCTGTCGCCCAGTTCACTCAGTCGGGCGGGGTAGCGTCCCGTCGTCTTGCGGAAAGCCTCAAGCCTCAGCGCCGTATACACGAGGCGCAGGCGAGTGCGGACGTAGAAGTAACGGGCAGCGTGCAGGGCAATCTCTTCCGGCGTCCGCACCACCCTCATGCCTTCGGGGAGCGATTCCAGAACGGGTGGCAGGGGAATAACCGATTGTTTAGGATAGGGCAGTTTGGCGTTTTCAATGCACTGATTGGCGTATTGCAGAGCCGCCTGAATGATGGGCGCTTTTGGGCGATAGAGCATTGCCGACTCGACCGGCGATTTAGGCAGGTCGAGCCGAAAACCGCGCACTGCCATACCCTTTATTGAGCGTTCCCAACCGGTCAACTGCTCGCGAAACTCCTGGGTGAACAGCTCGTGCAGAGGATATTCCCGCTCCAGCAACTTCTTCAGCCGTTGGGCGCCCCGCGAGGCGTCCTGCGCCGATAGTTTAGGAATCAGCGTCGGCATATGCTGGAAGATAATCACACTGCTCATGAAGTTGAAGGTCAGGTGCAAGGTGTTTCCGCCGCGCATTGCCTGTTCGGCGTAGGCTAAACCATCCAGATAGGCGTCGAGTGCGCGCTCCGACTGTCCTGACTGGTCAAGCAGTCTGGCGTGCGCGACCGCCAGCCTTGCCACATTCTGGTAGTTTTCCATCGCCGGGTCGTCCACCTGCGCGCCAAGGTGTGTTACCTGAGACGGCGCATCGGCGAGCTGGCGAAGCTGATGCAGCACCTCGCGGTTAGCCTGAACCACCCGGTTCTTCTGCTCGTACGAGCCCATGTCCGGCTGTGATTCCATCTCCAGCAGCAGAGCCGTCTCCTGCACCTGTTTGGTCAGCTGAAGCAGCTGCGGATAGACGTTGCTGGCAGGCGGGGAGGCGATAGCAGGCAGCTGAATGGGGGGCACCCGGTTGCGCGAATACACATTCCACCCGAACGCGCCCCAGCCAATAGCAAGAACGAGAAGCAGCAGGAAAATCCCGATCAGCCAGCGTCGCATCTCTGTAGGCAGGTGCTCACTCTACTTGTCGCGCTCCATCTGCTCCCGGATCTGCCGAATCTGTGGCGGTGCATACGGTGACAGATTGGGAGTGGCAACCTGTTCGCCCTGCCAGTGTGTCTGCTGTTGCTGTCTCTGTTTGACATACGCAAACGCCTGCCACATGACCAGAATGATGGCGAGGGTGAACAGGATGATGTGCCACGGTTTGATCTGCGACTGTTGCATCTTGCTTTCTCCTCCTGGTTAGCAGGAGGTGCCTCTGCAGAAGAGGCACCTCCATGTCTGTTAGTCCTGATAGCGCGTCCACATGCTCGGCGTGGTCTTGCGCAGGTACTTCACGTGACCATCCGAGAACACGTGGTTTGCACCCATGTTGTGGCGCCGCCCCACACGCCCAACTTTCTCTCCACCCATGTAGCATCCTGACCCCGGATAGTGATTGCCCTTCGCATCATACTCCACATCCGTGTCGCGTGGATAGCGGAAGACCGCAATGGTGCCCGAGGCGTTCTCGTCGTGCGGGCATCGTGGGTTGCCATCAGAGAAGGCGATGGTGCCAGCCACATCCTCGATGGCGGCAAGCGCTGCACCGACGTCCGACACCGTGGTACCTAGCGCTGGCGAAAAGACCGCTGACGCTAACACACCATGGTAGCAGTTCAGCCCCGTGCTGCAGTCGCACCGATCGCAGTAGGCGGTATCGTTGTAGCTCTCGTTATACAGGTAGCCAAAGGCGAGCGGTCGTACCGAGGTGCCCGGCTCCTGTCCGATCGCAGATCCGTATACCGCTGCTATCGGCGCACAGTTCAGGCGTCCTCTGTCGTCTACGAGCGGGCGGCGCGTGCTCGGGCAGGCGAAAATGTCCATGTTCTTCATGTACGGGTGAAGAAGATCGTTGAAGCGCAACATGGGGCAGTTTGCCCACCCGTTGGGGAACACATATGAGCCGACGTACACCTCGTCGTAGTCCTGCGCGTACATGAGCGCAGCAAGCCCAATCTGTTTCATGTTGCTCACGCACGAGGCTGCGCGTGCCTTCTCCCGCGCCTGCGCAAACACGGGGAAGAGGATGGCTGCCAGTATCGCGATAATCGCGATGACCACCAGCAGCTCAATCAGCGTAAACGCTCGGTGTTTCATGACTTTCAATGACCTCCTCGCAGAGATTGATTTTGATGCATCTATAGCCAGCACCATACGTGCTTGCTACCAAAAATTAGCCAGACTAAGTAACGGCGCTCAAAAAAAACTGTTATCTCACGCCTCGGCGGTTTCTCGGCTCTCACTACATCAGTGGCGCATAAGTCACTGTGGGCTGCGTCAGTCGTCGGGTACCTCATCGGTCCCGGTCGCTGGACGCACGCACCTCCAGCCGAACGGGCAGCTTCACCTTGCGCTCGGCGGGCGCACACCCTTCGATAAGGTCAATCAGCAGCTGTGCTGCGATACGTCCCATCTCAGACGCTGGCTGTTCCACCGTGGTGAGCGGTGGCTCGGTCAACTGGGTGAACGGCGTGCCATCGTAGCCCACGATTGCCACATCATCGGGCACCCGCAAGTTCGCTTCCTTCACCGCCCGCAGTACGCCGATCGCGGATACGTCGTTTGCCGCAAAGATTGCTGTTGGAGGCTCCGGCAGTTGCATTAGGCGAAGTGTGGCATGGTAAGCGTTCTGCTCCAGGAAACCGGTCTCTTTCAGCAGCTCGCGATCGACGTGCAGTCCCGCCTCCTGCATGGCGCGATAGAAACCGTTCAGCCGGTCACAGGCGTTGGGAATGTTCAACGCGCCGTGCAGATGAGCGATACGGCGATGTCCGCGCTCGATGAGATGGCGAGTGGCAATGTAGCCACCCATCTCGTTGTCGGCGTCTACTGCGACCATCTTATCGCCGCACACCTGCTGAGTGCCCACCGCGGCAATCGGGATGTCGAAGCCGCTGAGCTCCTCCAGCAGGGGTTCGTCCCGGTAGGGAGCGAGAATAATCAAGCCCTCCAGCCGTCCGCTGTAGACGGCGTTCAGGCACATCTCGCGCACGTCCTCGCTCATGGCGTAAATCATCAGATGGTAGCCGTGCGCAAAACCGGTATCGGCGATGCCGCGCATCACTTCCGAGGACCACCAGCCCGCCAGAACGGATTGCCGGACGTAGAGTTGCAGGATACCCAGCGTGCGGCTTCGCATACCAGCCAGCCGGCGAGCGGCTTCGTTGGGGTAGTAGTTCATTTCTCGGGCGACGCGCAAAATCTCCGCGCGCACCGTCGCGCTCACCCGTGCACCGGGCTTGTTGTTGAGCACGTACGAAACCGTCGCCTGCGATACGCCGACCTTATCGGCGATCGCCTGCATCGTTACCCGTCCACTGGGGCGGCGTCCCTTACGCTTTTTTATCCGCACTGGGCTGGCGTTGTCGAGCACGTCCATCATACGCACCCTTCAGGTTGTACGCTTAATCTGTGTGCCAATTATATCCTGTCCATCCAAAGATGTCAAGAGGTTCGGGCTTCATCGGCGCATAAAATTCTCCAGAATCGATCTGGAGCCTTTATGGATGTGTTCACGGTGCGTTGAACCGGCGCAATGTCGCTATAGCATAACAGGCGATGCCCTCACCCCTGCCGACGAAACCCATGCCCTCGCTGGTGGTGGCTTTGATGTTGATGCGGTCTCTATCGGTCTGCAGTATCGCAGCGATTCGGTCGCGCATGGCGGTGACGAACGGGCGGATACGGGGAGCCTCTGCCAGTACGGTAGCGTCCACATTCACCAGCCGCCAGCCCTGGGCGCAGACCTTCTGCCAGGCGGTCTGCAGCAGCTGCGCGCTATCGGCGTCGCGGTAGGCAGGGTCGGTGTTGGGGAACAGCGTACCGATGTCGTCCATTCCGCTGGCACCCAGCAGGGCATCGATGAGGGCATGGAGAACGACGTCGGCGTCGGAGTGCCCCGCCAGCCCCTGCGGGTGAGGTATCGGTATACCGCCCAGCATCAGCTTCCTGCCCTCTGCGAAGGGGTGCACGTCGTAACCAAATCCGGTGCGCGTATCGCTTGCCTGCAGTAATATGCGCTCCAGACGCGGAAGGTCCTCGGGGTAGGTGAGCTTGATGTTGTCGGGGTCGCCCTCGACAACCTGCACAGGTGTATCGTTCTCCACCACCTGCGCGTCGTCAGTGGGCTTGCGGTCACCGAAGTATCGTTCGTAACCGTTGCGCAGGACGCTGACGGCGAATCCCTGCGGGGTCTGAATGTAAGTGAGGCGCAGGACGTCGCTGTCACTGTGCAGTTCGCGGGGAAGGGTTTCCTTCACCAGCCCGTTTGATCCCACATACTTCACCGTATCCGCCACCAGCAGCGCGGGCACTGCGGCGCGTGCCGTTTTGGTCACTGACAGTACGCGCGATATGAGCTGCGTGGACACCGCCGGGCGTGCCGCGTCATGCACCAGCACCCATTCATCCCCTGGTGGTATCGCGTCCAGCCCTGCACGCACCGATTCCCAGCGTTCGTTACCGCCCTGCACGACGGCAACAACTTTTTGAAACTGCTTCGCCAGTTCTTGCAGTCGCGGCAGCTCCTGCTCGCGCCCCACGAGAACAATGTGGTCTATCTCCGGGTGGGAACTGAAGCGCTGAAGAGACCACACGATCACCGGTACTCCACCGATAAGCGCCCATATCTTTCCCCCTGTGCCGCCGAAGCGCTCGCTTCTTCCCGCCGCCAGAATGATTGTGCAGGTACCGCTCATCGGTGGGCTCCCCGCGGACTATCTACGGCGGCGCAGGCGAGCGGTGGGCATCCGCACACTGCGGTCCACCCAGTCGCCGCTTTCCACTTCAGGCGTCTTGATGCTGGCAAAGATCATCTTCCCCGCAACCGTCTGCAGAACGCTGGTTACCAGCACATCCACATCCTGATCGATGAAGTCGCGCCCGCCCTCCACCACGATCATCGTGCCATCGTCCATGTACCCGACGCCCTGATTGGGCTGATTGCCCTCCTTGATGATACGCACGCGCATCTCCTCACCGGGCAGAACGACTGGCTTCAGCGCGTTGGCGAGCTCGTTGACGTTCAGCACCTGTACTCCCTCGAGCTCGGCGACCTTGTTCAGATTGAAGTCGTTGGTGACGATTACGCCACTGATGCTCTTCGCAAGGGTCACAAGGCGTTTGTCCACCGGTTCGTTGGGGTCTACCATCTCATCGTAGGTGCGTACTTCCAGGTGGCGTTCCTTTTGCATCTGGTTCAGAATGTCCAGCCCCCGTCTGCCGCGGGCGCGCCTCAGCGAGTCCGACGAGTCGGCGATGTGCTGGAGCTCGTCGATGACGAAGCCTGGAACGTAGATGGTGCCTTCGATGAAGCCGGTTCTGCAAATGTCGGCGATGCGTCCGTCGATAATGACGTTGGTGTCCAGGATTTTGATCTTCGGAACGTCGGAGTGGCGCTCACCTTCCGCTGCGGGAAGCACCACGCGCAGTTCCTTCATGCTCAGCACCGCCACCGTGCTCAGGTAGATGAAGGTGATACCCACCACCAGCGTCAGCGGGATGCCGATGATGCCGTAGCGGTTGAACAGCACGGCGAAGGGCACGGTCAACACCACTCCAACCGTACCGCCCACGGTGAGGGCGATCTTCTCGCGGGTGGACGCGCTTTCGATCTGCTTCTGCACGTTCAGCACAAAGCGGAAGATTTCCGAACCGAGGATGATGCCCACCAGCCCCCCGACGACGGTGAGAGCCAGCCGAACCGTCAGCTGGAAGCGAGGGTCATCCAGAATGTTGGGAGTGTCGGGCTGTGTCGCCGCCTCGGGCAGAAGGCGCTTCAGGGAGGAGATAAACCACGGCGTGGATTGATAGCCCACCACCAGCCCGAGGATGATCAGCAACAGAGTGAGTGTCCAGCGAAAGGAGCGTACTGACACGGTATGATGCCTCCTTGATGAGAAGAGTGTAATGAGTGCTCAGTTTCCATTTAGACATCGGGGGTAGCTTTCCCTGCGCGGGCTACTCGTCCACCTGCCACTGCCCCACGATCTGCTGCTCCACCCCCAGCTGTTGCAACACGCGCGCCACGACGGTGTCCACCGCCTCTTCGAGCGTGTACGGACGCGAGTAGAAGGACGGGGACGCAGGCAACACGACCGCGCCTGCCTCGGTCAGTGCGGTCAATGTGCGCAGGTGTATCAGGTTCAGCGGGGTCTCGCGAACCACCAGGATCAGTTTGCGCCGCTCCTTCAGGCACACGTCTGCAGAGCGGGTCAGCAGGTCATCCGAGACGCCATGTGCAATGCGCCCCGCCGTGCCCATCGAACAGGGAATCACAACCATACCATCATGCCGGAACGAGCCGCTAGCTGGAGGGGTGAAGTAATCCTTCGGGTTCAGGAAATGGATATTGGCATACTCCGTGCCCAGCAATCTCTGCGAACTCAGGTTGCGAGCATCCACGTCCAGCCCCAGTTCGGTACGGGCAACCGACAGCGCGTGCTCCGAAGCGATCACCATCACCTGCGCGAAATGCTGGGCGGCGTAACGGAGAAATCGGACGGCGTAAATGGCGCCACTGGCGCCCGTGATACCCACCACCAGCTTGCCGGTCAATCTGCTCCTCCAGCTGCTAAACTCAGCTCCATTGTACCCTGCAAGGGGTGCGTTTTGCTGGGATGACAGCACGTTTCAGGCAGGCATGGCACCTGTTTGCCGCTGGGTCAACTGGCGCACCTGCTCGTCGGTCGGGGCGGCGAAGTAGCGCCCGCACCGCCTGCACCAGAACACCCATCCCTCGTAACGACACTCCGGCAGATACTGACTCAGCGGCACAATGCTCAACCTGTGACGGCAATAGGGACATTTGCTCACCGGGTTCATGCCCTCCTCGAATATCCTCTATATAGACGCCACGATGCTGTCAAATGTTCTCTGATGCCTCATTCGGTGTGTTCGTCGCGGTTCAGCCAGCGGACGCGGCGTGCATAGTGGCGCAGGGTGGCTTCGCTGTAGGTGCGCGTCAAGCCGTGCATGGGATGTTTGAACCAGCTGCGACGTATTGCCTCACACGCGCGCACGAAAAGCTTATTCGCTGCCTGTTTGCTGATACCCCACTGCCTGCCGATTTCCTCAAAGGTGTAGCCAGCCACATACAGTTGCACCACCTCACGCTGTCGTGGGGTGAGGGAGGCGCAGTCCAGCATCATCAAGACCTCACGGCGCCGCAGAAAGTCCACCGCGTCCCGCTGGAGGTTGTGGTGCAGGGGAGCGAGTTGTGCCGCCCGCTGGGCATCCGCCATCTCGCGCTGGGCGTTGCGGGTCTCGGTGTATGCCGGATAGTGCTCATCGCGCCCAACCAGACGCAGCAGCAGGTTCGCCAGTACCTCCAGGTCCACAACATGCTCGTGGTCGCTCAACAGGGGTTCCTCCATCCACCTATTATTAGTATACATTAGTATACTAATTTGGAGCATATCTGTCAAGGGACTTGATGTCTTCGCCGCAGCGATGATGGGTGGTTTGCCCTCGTGCGCACTTTCCTGTAAAATGGAGGCATGACGGCACTGGGGCATCCGCTATTTCTTGCCATCAGCGCGACAATCGGTGCGGCATTGGTCGGGGGAGCCATTGCGCACCTGTTGCGATTGCCCATCATCATCGGTTACATCTGCGCGGGTGTGTTGCTGGGGCTTCTCAACCCCGTGCTGAAGATCGATACCGCAACCGTTCACACTGTATCGGAGTTCGGCGTTGCGCTGATGATGTTTGTGGTGGGCATGGAGCTCTCCCTGCGCGATCTGGTGCGCTCGGGGGGCAGGCTGGTGGCGGCAGGCGCGCTGCAGATAGGGTTGTCGATCCTGCTTGGTTACTTCTTGATGTCAGCGCTCGGCTGGGAGTGGTTTCCTGCGCTGATTGCCGGGTGTGTGGTTGCGATGAGCAGCACGGTGGTGATGATCCGCCTGTACGAGCGGCAGGGCGACGTGGGTAGCACCGCGTCCGTGCTGGCGATGGGCATCGCGATCACTCAGGATCTGGCGTTGATTGTGCTGGTGAGCATGTTGCCGGTGCTGGCGGATTTCACACCGGCGCGTATCTCCGCGCTGGGCGGCACCCTGTTGCGCTCGGTGCTGGTACTGGCTGGGGCATCGCTGTTGGCAACGCGCATTATCCCCACGCTGCTACGGCACGCTGCACTGTGGAACTCACGCGAGCTGTTCATCCTCATGGCTATCACGCTCTGTTTCGGCACAGCGCTGGGTACGCACGCGCTTGGCTTCACGATGGCGCTGGGAGCTTTCCTGACCGGCCTCATCATCAGCGAGTCGGAGTATAGCCGGCAGATTGTGGCAGAGGTGGTACCGATACGGGATGTGTTTGCCATCTTCTTCTTTGTGTCGTTGGGCATGCTGATTGATCCCTCTTCGATGGTGGCGTCGCAGTGGCAGCAGGTGGCGCTTCTTCTCCTGCTGATTATGGCGGGCAAAGCGCTGTTGATTGCCGGTTTGATTCACCTGTTCGGTTTTCCGGTGCGTATCGGGGTGACGGTTGGGCTTTCGCTGGCGCAGATTGGCGAGTTCTCGTTTGTGATTGCGGAGATGTCTCGCGCAAAAGGCTGGTACTCCAACGAAGAGTACAACATCGTCCTGGTGGCTTCGGTAATTTCGTTGCTCTTCTCTCCGCTGTTGTTCGCCCTCTCACCAGCCATCTCACGCTGGGCGACTCGCTTCGTGCGCGGCGAGCGTTTCCGTGCACTGCGCGAGGAGGTGCAGGTGCACCGCAGTGTGATGCGCGACCACGTTATCCTGTGCGGTTTCGGCAGGGTGGGCAGCAGGGTGGCTCAGCAACTGCTTGGGCGGAAGGTACCCGTCGTCGTGATCGACCTGGACCCGGAAAGCATCATGCGTGCCCGCCATCAGGGCATCCCCACCATTTACGGCGATGCCGAGGCGCGCGAGGTGCTGGAGCTGGCGAACCCGCACACCGCCACCATCGCCATCCTCACCATGCCAGAGAGCAGCAGTGCCATGGTCGCTGCGCGACGACTGAAGGAGATCAACCCTCGCCTTACCGTGCTGGCGCGTACGCACGACGAACGCAAGATCGAAGACCTGGAACGTTGTGGTGCCGATTACGTGGTCTTTGCCGAGGAGGAGACGGCGAAGGTCATCGTGCGCATGGCGCTCGGTTCGGTGGTGCGCAAGGGCGAATGGGAGGGCTAGCCGCCGGGCAGGAGAACCTTCTGACGTGCCGAACTTCACGATGAGTGCTGCAGTGTGATCTTCACATCGAGGAAGGAGGCTGACGACGATGCCCCGCCTGTTTGGGAAAGAAATCAGCATGAGCGACCTTCTGCAGCGAGTCGGCGACATCTCGCAGATTGCGCGGGTGAAGCCGGTTCGTCTGCTGGAGGGTGTGGAGGACGGCGTACTGGGCTTCGATTTCATGACCGGTAGCGGTCTTACCTTCAGCGTGCTTGCCAGCCGTGGGATGGACATCTCCGCTGCCCACTATCAGGGCAAACCTCTGGCATGGCGCTCGGCGACGGGCGACGCGCACCCCTACACCTATGAGCCGGAGAAGTTCGGCTGGCTGCGCGGGTTCTACGGCGGTCTGGTGACCACCTGCGGTTTCACCACGATGGGCTTCCCCAGCGAGGACGATGGTCAGCAGCTGGGCTTGCATGGGCGTGCGTCCTACACCCCCGCGTATGCGCTGGCATGGGGCGGGGAGTGGCGAGGCGAAGAGTATGTGCTGTTCGCGCAGGGCAGTCTGCGTGAGGCGGTCGTCTTCGGCGAGAACCTGCAGGTGACACGTCGTATCGAGACGCAGTTGGGCGCATCGTATCTGCGAATCCACGACACGGTGCGGAATCTGGGCTACAAGCGCACACCACACATGATCCTCTATCACATCAATCTGGGCTTTCCTGTGGTGGACGAGGGCGCCGAGGTGATTCTGCCCAGTCGGGAGGTCACTCCTCGTACCGAGATTGCCGCCAAAGAGGTCAGCATCTGGAACCGCCTGATTGCACCCACGCCGGGGTTCTACGAGCAGGTGTACTTCCACCGCTTGGGGGCGAAGTCGGACGGCACGGTGGTGTGTGGGATTGTGAACCGCGCCTGCGAGGGCGGTTTCGGCGTGGTAGTGCGCTATAGCCGCCAGGAGCTGCCCTACTTCACACAATGGAAGATGATGGGGCAGGGCGAGTATGTGGTCGGTCTGGAACCGGGCAACGCGCTAGTGCAGGGACGTGTGGAAGAGCGCGCCGCTGGACGCCTGCAGTATCTCGACCCCGGCGAGGTGCGCCATTACACGCTGGACATTGGCGTGCTGGACGGTGCCGAGGCGGTTGCGCAGTTCGAGCGGGAAGTACAGGAATGCAGCGCATAGTGCCGACCGGAACCCTCACCCCCTTCCCCTCTCCCGACGCTGCGGGAGAGGGGAGTTTGTCGTAGATGAAAAAATAACCCATTTTGGTGTATCTGGAGGAGGTCAAAGTAACGATGAGGCGTGCGTGGATGCCAGTCTGCATGCTGGTTTTACTGATGCCTGTGATGCTGCCGGCGCAGGGCGAAACTCCAGACGAGTTTGCCAGACGCACCCGCTGGTGGCGTGAGGCGAAGTTCGGGATGTTCATCCACTGGGGCATCTACTCCGTGCCCGCCGACGCCACCGACCTGCAGGGGCGTAAGACCATCGCCGAGTGGTATTTCAGCAACAAGCAGATGCAGGTGCGTGAATACGAGAGGTTCGCTGCTCAGTTCAATCCCGTGCAGTTCAAGGCCCGCGAATGGGTGCGCATGGCGAAAGAGGCGGGCATGAAGTACATCGTGATTACCAGCAAGCACCACGACGGCTTCTGCATGTTCGACACGACGCTCACCGACTACAACATCGTGAAAGCCACGCCGTTCAAGCGCGATCCGATGAAGGAGCTGGCGGAAGAGTGCAGGAAGCAGGGTATTCGGCTCTGCTTTTACTACTCCATCATGGACTGGCATCACCCCGACTACCTGCCACGCCGACCCTGGGAGCGCAATGTGCGTCCGGCAGAAGGCGCTGACCTGAACCGCTACATCGAGTACATGAAGGGGCAACTGGGCGAACTTCTGACCAACTACGGACCGATCGGAGTGTTGTGGTTCGATGGTGGATGGGAGCACAACGCGCAGGCGCTGCGCTCTGCAGAAGTCAACGCCTTCATTCGCAGTCTGCAACCGCAGATACTCATCAATGACCGCAACGGACTGCCCGAAGATTTCTCGACGCCGGAGCAGACCATTCCGGGTAGCGTGATGCCCGGCGGGCGGTTGTGGGAAACCTGCATGACCATCAACGACACCTGGGGTTACGCGACAAACGATGACAACTGGAAGCCAGCCGAAGACCTGATACACAAGCTGTGCGACATCGCACACAAGGGCGGGAACTTCCTGTTGAACGTGGGACCTACCGCCGAAGGCACCTTCCCCGAGCCGATTGTGGAACGGCTCCAGCGCATCGGACAGTGGATGAGGGTCAACGGCGCCAGCATCTACGGCACCACCATGAGCCCCTTCCGCAAGCTCTCGTTCAACGGACGGTGCACGCAGAAAGGCAACACCCTCTACCTGCACGTCTTCAAGTGGGGCGAGGGCGACCTGAGCCTCGAGGGATTGGAGACGAAGGTGCTTAGCGCCCGCGCGTTGCTGGGGAACGAGCGGTTGAAGGTGCGTACCGAGAGGGTATCCGTCAACGGTGACGAGCAGTCCGTCCTCTACATCTCGCGTCCCAGACAGTTCGACCCGGCGGCGACCGTGATCGAGTTGCGGCTTGCAGGTCCACCGGTGGTCAAGCAAGCGATCACGCAAATTCAGCCCGACGCAAACGGAGTGCTGCGCTGTCATGCACGCGATGCGGAAGTGCACGGTCAATCGGCGCGATACGAGCAGGGCGGCGGGCTGGACAACATCGGCTTCTGGACGAATCCGGCAGACTACGTCACCTGGAATATCCTCGTACCACAGAGTGGCTTTTACCGCGCGAGTGTTACCATGGCTTGCCCGCCGGAGAACGCCGGAAGCCGGTTCAGTGTGGGCATCGAGGGCAGGCGGCGTCTCGAAGGCACAGTGGAGCCGACGGGTTCATGGCAAAACTTCCGCGATGTGGCTCTGGGTGAGCT
>CAKZNX010000019.1 GCA_937132045.1 uncultured bacterium | reverse complement strand
ACTACCCAAGCCTGACGCTCTTCCGCTCTCGGGAAGGAAGAGCTCCCTGCTCTCGGGCTACAGAAGACAGGAGCACCTTGCACACTCATGGTCCTCCTCACCCGATAGGGTATAATACGCCTGCCATGGGAGCAGATATTAGATACGACGTGATTGTGGTGGGCGCAGGGCACGCAGGCTGTGAGGCGGCGCTGGCAGCGGCGCGCATGGGTTGTTCGGTGGCTGTCATCACGCTCGACCCCACACGCGTGGCGCACATGCCCTGCAACTGTTCCATCGGCGGGCCTGCTAAAGGGCACCTGGTGCGGGAGATCGACGCGCTCGGCGGACAGATGGGCATCGCTACCGACCAGAATCTCACCCACATCCGTTTCGTGGGTACCGGCAAGGGTCCCGCTATTCAGACCCTCCGCGCACACGCCGACAAGCAGACCTATCCCCGCTACATGCGCGCGGTGCTGGAGTCGCAGCCAAACCTCTCATTGATTCAGGGCGAGGCGGTGCACCTGATCGCTCACGAGGGCTCGGTACAGGGGGTGGTGCTGAAGGACGGGCGCGAACTGCGAGCGAAGGCGGTGGTCGTGACGTCAGGCACGTTCCTGAACGGTTTGATTCACATCGGCGAGAAGCAGATACGCGCCGGGCGAGCAGGCGAACCCCCGTCCACCGGGCTGTCCGAATCGCTGAGTCGGCTGGGACTGCGTCTCGGTCGGTTCAAGACAGGCACGACGGCGCGCGTTGCCAGAGAGAGCGTGGATTTCTCCCGCACGCAGGTGGTTCCCTCCGACCCCGACGCGCCGCCTTTTTCCTTCGTGCATGACCGTCTGGAGCCGCCACGCGACCTGCTCCCCTGCTGGCAGACGCGCACCACCGAGCAGACTCATCGCATCATCCGCGAAAACCTGCACCGCTCGGCGCTGTATGGGGGACGCATCACGGCTATCGGTCCGCGCTATTGCCCCTCCATCGAGGACAAAATCGTGCGATTCCCCGACAAGGACTCGCACCCCGTCTTTCTGGAGCAAGAGGGCTGGGACACCAACGAGGTGTACGTGCAGGGCATGAGCACCAGCCTGCCGGAAGAGGTGCAGCTGGCATTCCTGCGCACCCTGCCGGGTCTGGAAGAGGTGGTAATGATCCGTCCCGGCTACGCCGTGGAGTACGACATGGTGTATCCCGACCAGCTTAAGCCAACGCTGATGACGCACGCCGTGCGCGGGCTGTTCCTTGCTGGGCAGATCAACGGCACCTCAGGCTACGAGGAGGCAGCTGCTCAGGGACTGGTGGCGGGGATTAACGCCGCGCTGTTTGTCCACAGACGCGAGCCGATGGTGCTGGAACGACACACCAGCTATATCGGCGTGCTGGTCGATGACCTGATTACCAAGGGGGTCCAGGACCCCTACCGAATGCTCACCGCCCGCGCCGAGTTCCGCCTCGCCCTCCGGCATGACAACGCCGACCTGCGCCTGACCCCCATTGGCAGACAGGTGGGGCTGGTGGACGACCGGCGATGGTCTCGCTTCAGCACCAAATGTGACGCCATCGAGCGCGAGACGCACCGCCTGAAGAACACCTTCCTGACAGGCAGACACAACCCGCTCCTGCAGGCGCACGGACTAGCACCCATCGACGGAGCGACCAGCCTGTACGACCTCCTGCGCCGACCGGAGGTCACTCTGGAGACGTTGAGACAACTGGTACCGGCGGAACCGCCTCTTGTGCGAGAGTTGGCGGAACAGATCGAGCTCAGCGCGAAGTATGAAGGTTTCCTGCGCCGCCAGCAGGCACAGGTGGAGGAACACCAGCGACTGGAGAGCCTGCTGATACCGGAGGGGTTAGATTACGCCTCCCTGCGCGGGCTGTCGCACGAAGGACGTGAGAAGCTCAGCAGGGTGCGTCCGCGCAGTGTCGGTCAGGCATCGCGCATTCCCGGCGTCCGCCCCTCCGACATCGCCGCCCTGCTGGTTCACCTTAAGCAAAGACAGGCAGAGGACCCGGCATCCACCGAGACTGCACCGGCAGGCACATGCTCGTAGGGGCGCATCGGCAATCCGTGGCGTCGGTACGGCGGGTCGGTTCATCCCTTCAACGCACCGGCAATCATCGTCTCGTGGATGCGGTCGCGGAACAGCCAGTACACGAACAGCACCGGAAGCATCACGATGACCAGCCCGGCAAACAGCGCACCCCAATCGCTCTGATACTGTTCCACCATCAGCAGATTGGCGATGCCCAGCGGCAGAGTACGGCGCTCGTCGCTGGTCATGATAACCAGAGCGAGCGGGTACTCGTTCCACAACCCAATGGCGTTGAACACCCCCACCACGATGATGCCCGGCTTCGCCAGCGGCAACATCACCTTCCAGAAAGCGCGCGCGTGCCCGCAGCCGTCAATGAGCGCCGCCTCCAGCATCTCCTGCGGAAGGGTCTGGAAGAAACCGGTCAACACGAACACGGTGAACGGCAGGGAGTAAGCCACGTACACCAGCGTCAGCCCTTGCAGAGTGTCCAGCAAGTTCAGCCGCACTAGCAGGAAGAAAAGCGGCACAATGGTGAGGAACAGCGGGAACATCATCCCGCCCAAAAAGGCGCCAAACAGCCACTTTGACCCGCGGAACGGGTAGCGCGCGAAGACATACGCCGCCATCGCCCCGATGGGCAAAAGGATGGCAAGGGTCGCCAGTGTGACAATCAGGCTGTTCAGGAAGTAGCGCGCGATACCTGCCTCCTGCCATGCCCGGGCGAAGTTGTTCCACTGCGGGGTGTGCGGCAGCCCCCACGGCGCGGTGAAAATCTCCGGTCCGGTCTTGATGGCGGTCACCAGCACCCACAGCAGAGGCACCACCACCGACAGCGCAAACAACGCCAGACACAGGTTGATCATCGCACGCCGCAGCATTTCACCCCAGCTCCCAGCAGGTGCATTCTATCGTTCCCGCTCAGACACGACATAAACCCCTCCATCCTCGAGCTCCGCGACCGGGGTAACAGAGAAGAGCGTTTGCAGCTGCTCCAGGCTGTACAGAAAGGTACGGTTCTCCTCACCAAGCCACACCAGAATAACGCTACCGCCTGCCGCTCGGATAGAACGACGAAACGCATCGAGCGCACCGGGCACGGTCCTGCTGGAACGGTAGTACCTCCATCGCGGCGACAGTTGTGCGCGAATACCGGTGGCGAAGTACAGCAGGTCCGGCGCGTTCGTGAACACCAACCTGTCCGCGGGCATCGTTCGGCAGAAGGCAAGGGTCGGTGACTGGCGCCACTCCCGCGAGGTGTATCTGCTGCCTTCCGAACGGTGAGCCTGCCAGATTTGGGTGGTCTGCGTAAAACTCCCCACCGCAGCCAGCCCCAGCGTTGCCATTAACACAAGGAACAACGGCTTCGGACGCTGAAGCACCCGCAGCGAGCGCTCGGCAGCCAGCAACACCAGCAGCAACGAAGGCACAAAAACGGGGCTGAGTAGACGATCGTTGATGGGGTCAATGGCTATCACCGACGACGACGCCACGAGCCAGACCACACAGCACAGGCTATACAGCAGAGCGGAGTACTCCAGCGATGCTCGCGAACTCTCCTTTACGACAGCAAGCAGGCTCCGCACGTTTTTCAGCGCGGATGCCAGCAGAAGCCACGCCAGGGCGATTACAGCGACGGTGAGCAGGAAGGCGAGAAGACGCTGTGACGCGACCTCCAGAGACACGAACCATCCCCCTGCGACCAGCCCTGCCTGCCGCAGGTTCGCGTCGAGGCTCACCGAGCTGGGCGCACGCTCACCCATGACAGTGCCGGACACGGCGTAGTTGCGAACGAGCCATCCCGCTATGCCAGCAGAGATCACAGCGAGATAGATGAAGGAGACAAACAGCCTTTGCCTCCATGCAATCGTGCGCGGCGTCAGCAGGATGAGCACTCCGAGCGGTACCACAAACAAGCCGGCATATCGAGTGAGAATGCACAGCGCACCCAGCA
>CAKZNX010000018.1 GCA_937132045.1 uncultured bacterium | reverse complement strand
CTCGCAATGACACGAAGGCGAGCGGGGATTGCTTCCTCGCTGCGCGGGTGGGGACGTCGCGACACGGCAACAGGCTACACCGAATAGGGCGTCCAGTCCGGCGACTCCACCCCCAGCAGGTGGTACACCTCTTCCCGAATCAGGCGCTCGCAATCGGCGGTGACCATCAGGGTGCCGTAGTATCGGTACGCCACGTCCACCTCATAACCGCCCAGCGGGTAGTCTGCGGCGGTCGGGATGTAGCCCCAGCACCCGTTGCTATAGCCCAGCGCGAGGGTAGACGCATACGGCGACTGCCGCACAAAGTCCAGCGCGTACTGCACAAACATCTCTGCAGGAAAGGCAAGCAGATGCATATCGCCGAGGCGCAGCAGCTGGATTTCGAAAGGCATGGAGCCGCGTTCGCTGCTCTCTACCGCCAGTATCAGATCCTGAGCCCAGCGCACTAGGTCGCGACGCCACATGATAACGCCCGGATGGGCACCCTCGTCCTCTGCCTTCCTCAGCGCTTCCTCCGCCTCCCGCAGGTGCTCCTGTGCCTCCTCCAGCGAGGGGTACTGGTAGGGCAGCTGCACCGTGCGCAGGCTCCCCGTGATCGGGATGCCTTCGACGGGGTCGGACAGATGCGAAGCCACCACCACTGCCGCTCCCAGTATCTCGCCCAGCTTCCGGACATGCTGGAACGTGGCGGAGGTGTAGATCGGGTTGATGTTACCCGCGCATCCCTGCAGAAACATCGGTACGCCTGCGCCCACGCGACGCAGAAAGTCACAGGCGGCGCCCGGGTAGTCCGCGCTCACCCACAGATTGCTTCCTCCCATTACCACCGGATGCGTGGCGTGAGCCAGCAACACTGCCAGCGTGGTCTGGTCCTCGCGGTCGACACGCAGAACATCCACGTAAGGCTGAACGGGTCCCTCCGGGTTCCGTCCGATGACGGTCTGTCCGTCGCGCCGCTCGCGACGGTTGATGCCGATCTGCACTGGCGCGCGCCCCCAGCGCAGGCTTACCGGCGCCAGCATGTCGGCTGCCTGCTGAACCGCCCCCACCACCTTCCGCGCCATGACATTGGAGTAGAGCTCGTCGCGCTCGCCCATGGTGCGAAATGTGCGAGTAACGGGACCGGAGTGCGTATGTGAGCAGTTCAGCAGCACGCGCTCCGGCGGGATGCCCACTTTGTGCTGGATGCTGTCGCGAATCATCGCCAACAGGTCGAAGTCCAGCGCAATCAGGTCCATGCTCACGATACACGCGAGGCTCAGCCCGTCGTCCAGCACCAGCGCGCGAGCATACAGGGGGTCGTGCACACCAACACACCCGCTCGGGCGCAGAGCATACCCCGCAAGCCACACGCCAACGGGAGGCGTGATGTCTATCTCGCAGACACCGGCTTTCAATGCCATTACTGTCCCTCCTTAGCGACCGTTCGCCGACCGCTCTCCATTTTCTGCAACCGCTCGATCATCCGCGCGACCTTCCGGCGATGTTCCAGCAGAGGGCGCGGGTCGGTAGTGAAATGGGTCAGGTCGCGTGAAATCTGCTCAGGCACCTGCAGGAGCCTCTCCGCCTCCGCCAGCAGCTTGGCGGGTGCTGTGCCACGCAGGCGTTCAATCTGTGCTTTGAGGATGGTAAAGTACTCGTAGTCCTCTACACCGTCGCGCAGGTTCTCCCAGCGGATAGAGGGCGACGGTGGCTCGATGGCAGGAGGATGCCCTTTGTTCGGGTCGCGTCGCGGCGGATACAGGAACCGCCCGTCGCCGTTGCCCCAGAACTGTTTGGTGCCCTGCGGCACGCCATATCCGGCAACGTAACTCATCGGGTCGTCCCAGGGGTTCTGCAGGCTATCGGGGAAGGCGGTAGGGCTGGTCCACCACGTGGTCTCCCAGATGAGGACTCCCTGAATGCCATATTGCCACGTCTGCCATCCCCACAGACGCATCTCCACCGCCGGATGCTCGATGAACAGTCCGATATAGGGCGCGCGCGGTCCGGTGCAGATGTACCACCATACTTCCTCACCGGCGCGTTTGCGCTCCTCCGCCTTCTCGCGCGTCCACTCGGGGGTGAGTCCGCACCACAGGTCGACGTGCCCGTACAGCGGCGGCTCGGGCTGTTCCGTCAGCATTCGGCGAATACCCGGCGCGTGGCGTTTCAGCCTCTGCATCCCCTCGATGACGAACTCGTAGTCGCGGGGTTCAGGCTCGTCGAACCAGTACACGTACGCCTTCTCCAGCCAGCCCCTCTCGCGCAGGTGCGCCTCGACCTGACGTACGTAATCGCCCCACAGCCGCTCGTAATCCGGCGTGCCCGCCCGAAAGCCGCCGAACTCGCCCGGATAGCGCTCGTAGAAGGTGCCCCCGCCCATCCCCTGCAGAGGTAGCACGAAGGCGTTGAATCCGACTTCGTCCAGATAGTATCTCGCGGCTTTGTCGAACTCCGTGAAGTCCACGACCACTTTCTTGTCCGCTCCCTCCCCCTCGAAGCGCAGCTGAATGGGCGCATGGGCGTAGAACGAGTAGGGCGCGATGCGGTGCTCGGCAAAGGAGCGCATGTACATGTCCCACACCTGCTTCTCCTGCTCCGGCGTCTGCAGGTGGTGATAGCGCTTGATGTTCCACGGGCTGATGCCGAAACCGCTGCGCAGGGTAGGTGCTTTGGGCAGGGCAAAGTCGAACACCGTCACCTGAATCGGCACGCTGATGCTGCCGCGATTGGTCTGCACGGTGACGGTTCCCCGATAGTCTCCCGCCGGTGCGCTGCTGGGGATGTGCACCAGTATCCACAGCGCCTGATTGCGTCCCTGAGGCAGGGCAAGCGGCGTCTTGAGAGGCGGCAGTGGGTCGGGATATTCGCCCGGTGCGCCAAGGCTGTCGCTGGGATGCTCGACCTGCACGGTGGCAACCTCATAGATTCTCACCTGCGCTGAGGGAATGCTCGTCTTTGCACCCTTCAAATCGCTGACGCTTACGCTCTGCACCACGGTATTGGGTTGCCTGGCTCGCAGAACCAGCTGTGCTGGCTCGTACTCGCCGCGCGCCCCCTCGATCAGGATAGCAGAGGCAGGCTTGCCCGCTGGCGCGGGGCGGTCTCTGCCCACTTTCCACGCTCCCTCACACCACCAGACCTCCCCGAAACCCGCCGGCGCAGAGAGCGGATATCCGTAGTGCGACTCATCCAGAACCATGGTGGTGACCTCCATCTGTGAGGCATAGACCATCTCGCGCCCAGAGGTAGCGCGCAGAGCGATCGTGTGTCTGCCTGCAGACAACCCGGCTAGCCTCAGAGCCGAATCGGCACGGCTGTTGGGCTTCAGGCTCACCCTGCCGATGGGCTGCCAGCGATTATCTACCCCAAGGGCGACTTCCAGCTGACGCGCAGTGGGTTGACGGTTGGTCCAGCGCACCAGCCATCCGTCTTCGTCTCCAATCCACTGCGCCTGTAAGCCCGGCGAAGCGGCACGCTCCTCCACAACCAGCGTCGCCCCCAGTCTGTCGGCACCACGATAGTCCACCTGTGCCCGGAAGCGATAATTGTCCACCTGCGCGTGTGAACCGGCGCCTTCCGCAGAGAGGCGCACGAACACCTGCCTGGTGGGAAAGAGCGCCTCCGGCAAACCCACCTCCACCGTGCTCACTCTGGAAGCCGTCAGCACCCGTTGCCAGTTCTGCCCGTCGCGGCTCACCTCGGCGAACAGTGTGCCCGCAACGTGGTAATTGACGTTCACCGCCAGGCGCGCCCCGCGCATGGCAAACGGCAGTGTGTGGCGGTACACCACCTCGTCGCCTGCCCCGAAGGCCCAGCGATTGGTGTTGAAGTAGGCTCTTTGCCGGTAGAGCGTGCGGTGAATGGTGGAACCGTACCAGCCGAGCACGTGCGTATCTGTGTACTCGCCGCTGCGCAGGCTCTCGCCCTCGCCCAGCACCAGTTCGCCCCACCGACGATGTACCACCTGCGCGGGGTATAGCTCCGCGCGGTCAAAATAGACCGCCCCCTTCAGGTGCCACTGCCCGAGCCGGACAAAGGGCGACGGGGTATCGGCGGCGCGGAACGCGAAGGCGTATTCGGTCCACTGCGAGCCTGAGCCGAAGTCGCGATTGACTGTGTTCGTCCCGCCGATGATGGTGCCGCCGGAACCGTCAGCCCGTGCCCGAAAGCGAAACACATACGCCTCGCCTGCTTTCAGGGGCAGATCGGGTGTGCGCCAGTAGGCGGTGTCCTCACCAGCCCCCTGCACCACCAGCGCAGACCTGCCCTCCACATTCTGCCGAGAAGCAGCACGGCTGACACTCCAGTCGGACGGCACACCCACCACATCGCCGATTTGCCAGGCAGACATCGGGGGGAGCAGATTTTGCGCAGCAGCGCTGACGGCAACCACTGCCAGCCAGATGACCACACTGCAAAGCGCTCGCATCGGATCGGAAGCCTCCCTGGGTTCGGAGTGTGTTGCGTGTCTAGTTGGCTCTGGTAAGAGGCGTTTCCTGCAGGCACAGCGCAGTTGTGGCTGATTGGGCGCACCTTGCGAGATGCCCCATTTCCGGACGCAAGCATTTTTCTGCGAAAAATATCTTCGAAATGTCCCCGAAATGCTTGACAAATGCTGCGCTGGGTGGTATCATGGAAGTGTGTGAATACGTATTCTCGGCAAGAAGCGTGAACGTGCCGTTGCTGGTTATTTGCGGTCTCCTGTGAGCTCATCGGCTGCGCAGGGCTGCGACGACGATGTCGGCTGAAACCGGTCGGGCAGTGATGCCCGCACCTTAGCATATCTCAGCAAAGGAGGTACTTTCCATGCTCAAGCGCAAAGCTTTTACCCTGATTGAGCTGCTGGTTGTTATCGCGATTATCGCGATACTGGCAGCTATCCTGTTCCCGGTGTTTTCGCAGGCTCGCGAGAAGGCACGACAGACCTCGGACCTGAGCAACCTCAAGCAGATCGGTCTTGCGATTCAGATGTACGCGCAGGACTACGACGAGACAATGGCTCCCGCTGAGGGCTGGCGTCCTGAACTGCAGTCCGACCCGGGACAGTTCGTCACATGGATGGCGCTGATTCTGCCCTACACGAAGAACCACCAGATTTTCCGCTCGCCGAAGTACGCACTACTGTTCCCGGAGAGCGTCGCGAACTGGTTGAACTTCGGTGCACATGGAGGCATCGTGCAGGGTACCGCGCCCAACCGTTCCATTCCCATCTCGTACGCCGCGGTGAACCTGCGCTGGTCCACATGGCCTCACCAGACCACCGTTCCTGCAGGACGTGGACACGGCGAGGGTTACAGCGGACGCGGCGGTTTGTACGCCTCCTATCCGCAGTGGACGCAGGGTGATACGCCTGTCAGCCTCGCCGCCATCGAGGAAGTGGCGCAGACGCGCATCGTGGTCAACGGTATCAACTATCATCTCATCAGCGGATGCGACCTCGACGTGCTGGACGACAACGGACAGCTGCCCTGCGGTTTCACCGCCGTCACCTATGTTGACACGGGTGGGCAGCCTCCATGGGCAATCAACATGAATCCGCCCAACCGCACGCGCCTGGCGCCGTTCGCAGGCAACATAAACGTGGTATTCGCCGACGGACATGCGAAGGCGGTGCCCTGGGGCACTGGCTGTCCGCATGAGTACACCGTGGAGGCAGACCGTTCGCTGGTGCCTGCCCGCTGCCGCCAGTAAAAAGGGGGCTTTCTCATGAGCAAACGAGAGATTCCGCTTCCGGTTGCGATTGGCGTGATCATCGCGTTGATTCTGGTGGTGGTCGCCTTCTTCTGGCGCCAGACCTCACCTCCGACAGAGTCGACGCTGAAGAGCTGGGCGCCGTATCCGCAGATACCGGCGCAGGGCTCGACGCAAAACTCCCCTCGCTAATCACGTTACTGCCGTCGGCAGGCGGCTGCACATCTGCCGGCGGCTCTCTTTCCTCTCCGGAAAGCCGCTTCTCCTGCCGATAATCGAGTCTGATTACCGATGGTGCGTCCGCATGGCGGATGCTTGAGGGGGTGACGCGATGAACCCCGATGATATCGCCATCCGACCGGTGGTCTACGGCAACGTGGTGCGCCCGGTGCACCGCGAAGCCGCTTCGCGCGACTCCACTCTGGGACAGCGCTCGCCCACACCACAGGAGGAGGAAGACACCGAACTGGTGGAGCAGGAGGCACAGCCCCCCACCGAGGAGACACATCTGATCGACCTGCGAGCATAGGAGAGCAATGGGAGCGATTGGATATCTGACCGCCGCGGAAGTGGAGCCTTCCCTGTTCCTTGGCGCGGCGATGACCACGGACTCTTTTGGTCTTCCGGTGGAGTTTCGCTACACCGAACCGGTGCGTGCCACTCCACTGCAGCGCATCCTGTACGGCAGCGCGCTTCACCGTTACCTCTGCCGGGAGGTGATTGCCACCACCCTCCTGGAGGCGATGGAGATGCACCCCGAAGTGTGGGTCGTGCAGGACGAGACGTTGCTGGAACCGCTCGAGGCGATGCGTTCACCGGTGGTGATGCTCTTCCGGACGGAGATGGCACCGATGAGCGACCTGGGCGCTACCATGTCCGCCGGTGACGGCGAGATGCTGGTGCAGTTATCGCTGGCGGGAGCGCCTCTGCGCGTACGCTTTGGCAACAGCGAACCGGCGCAGCAACGTCAGGCGTTGCAGGCTCTCATTGTGGCAGCGCGCTCGATGGAAGTGCTCGAGCCGCTCACGCGCCTGCACCAGGCGATACAGGCAGTACGGGAGGAGCTGGAGGCAGCTTGACAGCGCACTGGTGGGGACGTTTCTGGCTTCGCGCGCTAACCTGGGCGTTTCGCACCAGAGTACCGATCGTTTACGGAGGTAACATGGCTGTGGCGCCCCCCGCAGCGCACAGGGTCGCTCTTTCCTCAGGCGTTCCATGTGTGCACCGTGTACCTCCTGTCCGCTGCACTGCTCGAAGGGTTACTGCCGCCGGGCAACGGTGTGTCACACGCGCACTTCCCCGGCTCTCCCCATGGATTCGCGCCGTGTGCGCCCCCTCTATCGCTGTCCGGCAGTTCGCCGTGCCTCTGCAGGTTGCGGTGCAATTGCATAGAATCGGTAACGTACGTGCAACGCCGACGGTTTCTCACCGCGTATTAGTATGCAGGAACACTCCTGCCGTGCGTGCGCGCGTTCACCCGTTGCCGAAGCGCGTATCCACCGGTCGTGTTGCGGTGCGTTGGCGGAGTCGGGCGCGGCTGGTCACCATCGAGCGGTTCCGGTGTCGGGACAGACGCTCATCTCTGGTATGGCGCCTGCCGATGACACGGCGCGCGGTGCCGTTCCAGTCGCTGGCGGAGGAGCAACGTCGGCAGTGTCAGGAGGCTCTGCAGCGGGCGGCACAAGGATATGCGCGGGTGCAAAGCGTATACTACCCTGTGCCTGCTCATGCTGTGGCGCGAATCGAGATTGACGAACGGCGCGGCGTGCTTTACGTTCATCCCCGCAGGGGACAATCGGAGACCGCGCCTGCCTGTTTGTGGGTGGTCTCCGGCGTGCAGATAACTGACGGACGCCCCGTGCGCGCCGTGTTGAGGGTGGCATAATGGAGCTCCTTTTCCTGCTGGCGCAAGCGGCTCTGCTCATTCTGGCGGGCGTGCTGGTGTTGCGCGTTCGGGAAGAGCTGCAATTACTGGTGCGTCAGGCGACCGCTTCGCAGGGGAGTGAGCAGATGGAACACCTGCGTGAGGAGCTGCAACAGACCCTGCGCGAAGTGCGCGCTACGCTGAGTGAGGGCATCGTGAAGCTGGAGGAGCGCATCGCCCGCGCCGAGCAGGTACTGCAGGCGCTGGAGTCGCACACACCAGACATCGCGTCGGAGGACAGACCACCTGAGCCCGAGCAAGAGCCGGCGCGCATACCGGTAGAGCGCATCCTGGCTCTGGCGGATACGGGCTGTGACGTGAAGGAGATTGCAAGGGTGACGGGTGTTGCCGAGGGCGAGGTATCGCTGGTCCTTCAGCTGCGTGCGCAACGCGCCGGGCAAACACGTCATGCTGATGGTCGCACATCCTCGAACAACACCATAAACAACAATCAGGGAACGGACGAATGAGAGGAGATCGAACAACTATGCGAAAATGGCACCTGCTGTGGATAGCCATCCCGGTGGCGCTGACGCTGGTCACCACCAGCTGCGGTAGGAAGTCCATTGGAGAAGTCAACGGCAAGAAGATCAGCCAGGCGGAATACTATAAGGTTCTGGAGCGGATGGCGGTGCCGATTACCCAGGGAGAGACTCCTGTTAAGGACCCCCTGGGTCGTCTTGTGCGCGAGCAGGCGGGCTATCTGGCACTGCGGATGCTGGTGGACCGTCAGATCGTGCTGGAGATGGCGGAAAAAGAGAAGGTGATGCCCACTGAGCAGGAGATCGAGAAGGAGCTGGAGCGCCAGAAGAAGATGCCCGACTTCAACGAACGCCTCAAAACGCTGGGCTACACGCAGGACGACCTGAAAGAGGACATCAAGGTGGAGCTGGCGGCGTTCAAGTTGCTCACCAAGGGTATCACCGTGAGCGATGACGAGGTAAAGAAGGCATACCAGCAGAACCTCCAGCAGTTCACCGTTCCCGCACAGGTGCAGGTGGGTTTGATCCTGATCGACAACCGCAAGACGCTGGACGAAGTGCAGGGGATGCTGAAGCGAGGCATCGATTTCCACCTGGTCGCCACACAGAAATCGCTGAAGCTGCCCAACATGCCTCAGGGTGTCGGCGGTGTGTGGTTGCGACAGACCGATGAGACCTTCAAGCAGTTCCCGCAGCTGTGGCAGACTCTGCAGAAGACGCCGGTGGGCAGTGTGACCTCTCCTCAGCCGATGAAACTGCCCAACGCCCAGGGGCAGGTGGTGGACGGCTGGATCATCTTCAAGGTGCTGGACAAGAAAGAGAAACTGGTGCGCCCGCTGGACGAGGTCAAAGAGGACCTTCGCCGCCTGCTGATGCAGGCGAAGAGCAAGCGCAACCTGGGGCGCGAGCTGATGCAGATGCGCTCGCAGGCGAAGGTGTCGTTCGAGATACCCCGCTTCGAGCGTCGCTGGCAGGAGGAGATGAAGCGCCTCAAGGAGCAGATGGAGGCGGCAGCACCAGCAGCGCCAACGACACCCACACCAACCGGTATGACACCGTAGCGTGAACAGGCAGCCCTTCAGGGCTGCCTTCTTTCTTCATATCCCGAGCTGCTGCGCCTGTTCGCGCAGGTAACCGGCGGTCTCCTCAGGGATGGCGGTGGTGATGTAGATGCCACTGCCGAGTTCAAAGCCCGCAGGTGTGGTCAGGCGTGGCACGATTTCGATGTGCCAGTGATAGTAGTCCATGCAGCTGTCGCGCAGGGGAGCTGTGTGCAGCACCGCGTTGTAGTCGGGGTTGTTGGCCGCACGGTACAGTAACAGCAGCGTCCGACGCAGAACGTCCGCCAGCGCGGTCACCTCTTCGGGACGCGCTTCCGCCACGAAGGATGATCTGTGACGGCGGGGCAAAATCATCAACTCAAATGGGAAGCGCGACGCAAAGGGCGCCAGCACCACATACTGCGCCGTGCTCAGCACGATACGCTTGCCCTCTGCCTGCTCTTTCTCCAGCAGGTAGCAGTACACGCAGGTCACGCGGTCATCGTAGAAGCGACGTGCCTCCTCGACCTCTTCGCGGATGTTGGTGGGCACGATGGGCGTGGCGATGAGTTGCGAATGTGGATGCACCAGCGAGGTGCCTGCGGAAGCACCGTGATTCCGAAACACCTGCACGAAGGCGATGCGGTTGTCCTGCGCCAGCGTGCGCATCCTCTGCAAAATCGCCTGAAGCACCAGACTCACCTGCTCCTCCGGCAGGGTGGCTAAGGTCTGGCTATGCAGGGGCGTCTCGATAATCACCTCATGTGAGCCGTAGCCGCTGATGGTCGTGAAGATGTCTGGGCTCTGCACCCCTTCCCAGCGCGTCGAAGGCGATAGCGCGGCGAACTTGTTGGGCACCACGCGCACCTTCCAGCCGGGGCGGTTCGGCTCGCTGCCGTTGCGCAGGGCATAGACCTCTGGCGGCGTCTGCATCTCGTTGCCCTCGCAGAAGGGGCAATCCTCCCTGTGGTCAGGCTCTTCCTGAACGGTTGACTGCTTCAGGAACTGGTGTGGGCGTTTCGCACGCTCCTTGGCGACGATCACCCAGCGCTTGGTGGCGATGTCCTGGCGCAGTTCCGACATGCTCCTCCACTCCTTTCGAGCAACGCTGCTTTCGAGCTTCCGCCTGCACGCGCTGCTGTCCTGCTTCAGATAGGTCAGGTTTCCCCCGCGCCGTTTGCGCCAAACCGCTCCAGCAGCTGCTGGGGCGAGATGGCATCGGGGTCGTGTATCATCAGGCGCAGTATCTGCTCGGTGCGCTCCCTGCCGATGGAGACGTACTTGCCCGCAGCGCGGACATACACGGTGCCCTGCTCGTCCACAATCTCGCCATGCGTATACCACACCCTGCCCCGTCGCTGTGTCATCTGCGCCCGTGCGGTTAAGGGGGTATGCAGTGGCACCGGTCTCAAGAAGCGGGTGCTGATCTCCGCCGACACGCTGAACTCGCCGGTCTGCATGGTGGCAGCCCAGCCCATCAGCTCATCCAGTATGCTCATCAACACCCCGCCATGCGCGATGCCCGGATAGCCCATCTGCTCTTCCCTCAGCGTCAACGGCACGTAAGCGCTATGGTCATCCGCGTAGAAACGTACGTTCAGTGCTTTCGGGTTGCTCTCGCCGCACACGAAGCAGGTGTGGGAGTGCGGTAACTTCAGCGGCATCTGTGTTCCCGACCTCCTTCTGCACTTTTCACCGCAGTGTATCATTCCCCTCTGCGTGAGCAGGAATCCTGTCGGGCGATGATAGCGTGAAGGCAGGCGATGGCGCCTGTGGTTGGGAGGCTAAGAGTTGCTACGAGGCAGGGCTTAGGTCAGAATTAGAACCATAGTTGAACAAAACAAAAGTGTCGTAACAGGTTTCGGTAGTTTGTACGTTTTTAGCACGTGTTTCCACTTGCCACCTCATGGTATAGTCTTGTTCCACTTCAGTCAGCGAAATCTCCAAGCGTTGCCAACCACTCCTCCACTGGGTACACACGATCGAACAGGTGGGATACGCTAACTGCATCTGTTGAGGAGGATAACCAACCAGTACAGTATCCATGTCACGCTGGCGAATGACATACGTCAACCACGTTCCCTGCGCTTCCGACGCAGCCAGTCGCACCACACAGACCGGCACGCAGCCTGCCAGGAACGCGTGTTCATCTCAATCGCGCGCTGCTGTGCTATCCAGACTCTCAGCTGTACCTCTTGCGTCAGGTCTTCCGCCTCGTTCAGCGGACAACCGCGCTGGAGGTCATACTGCAAGGTCGCTTCCCGACGATACACGGTGTTCTTGCCCTCTGGCTCATTGCGTAGACGCATCGCACAAAATTCCCGTTCAGCCTAGCCGGTCTGTTGCGCAAAGGTCACCGCAGATTGTCACACACAGCCCCCCGTACGCACCCGCCTGACTCTCACCAGCCATCACTCTGGCTTGAGCAAGCGGGTGCGCTTCCTGCTCGATGCACAATCAGGACAACCAGCACGCCTCAGGGAAACAGCCCCTGCAGGGCATTGCCCAGCGATTGTGGCTTCATACCCAGCGACACGGCAACTGCGGGCCAGGACTGCCTCGCCTGGCGCAGTTCGAATGCCCTTGCAGGCTTCGCCCCCGCTGCCTTCGCAATTCCGCAACCGAGAACAATCGAACTGAGGGTGTGACCCCTGTCGCGATATGCCTGCACATCCGCAAGGGGTACCCCGAAGAAGTCGACAATCCGCTGAATTACCCACTGCTCCTGTCCCTGCTGCACGACGGACTTCTCGAGGACTGCCAGCATCATCTGGGCAATCGCGATTTCCGCATCGATGGCAAGCCGTTCGGTGAGCACCTTGCCCTGCTGTTCCAGCTGCGGATACTGCTGACCGACCTCCACCTCGCGCACCACGCGCTTCATCAGTGCAGTCAGCGCGGCGACATCGTTGCGCATCTGCCATCCGGTATCGTCCACCTCGCGCACCAGCCTCTCGACCAGCAGGTCCGACGCGGGCTGAACGGAGGGGAGTTGCGCAGAAGGCTGTGAGCGCAGAGGCTGAATACTGCTGCCCAGCAGAATGCCCACAATCAGTGCCAGCACGATGCCTCCCACCGCGCGCAGGGAAGAGACGCTTCTCATGATACACCTCCCAGTGTCCGCAGAAACGCTGTCGTAAGCCCTCCAGAACCCCTCTCCGGACCTCTCCCCGACGCGGGGAAGGGGCAGAGAGATAGGTTTCCAGACGACAACCGCAGAACTTTTATGAAACACCCTCGCGTGGAGTTTGTCAAAGGTTCGACGTGTCGTTACCCCACACCGTTTCCTCGATTCTGGAATGGTGCTGTTACTCCCTGCGATGAGGCGTCAGAAGCCACTGCGCACCGCGCACCGCGAGGTCGAGCAGGTAGCCCAGCGCACCGATGACAAGGATAACCGCCATCAGCTCGCTGTAGGCGAGGCGGTCGCGCGTATCCAGAAGGTAGTAGCCCAGTCCTGCGCTCACCCCCAGCATCTCCGCCGGCACCAGCACAATCCACGCAATGCCCACCGCCAGCCTCAGCCCCACCAGACTGTGGGTGAGCACGGCAGGCAACACCACGTATCGGACGGTTTCCCAGCGGTTGGCACCCAGACTGCGCACCGCCAGAATCCACCGCCGGTCGAGGTTTGCCACCCCGGCGCGCGTGTTCAGCATGATGGGGAACACGCTGGCAATACCGATGAGGAAGTACACCGGCGCATCGCCGATGCCGAACGCCATCACTGCAATGGGCATCCATGAGAGCGGAGAGGTCATGCGCACAAACTGGAAGACGAAGCTGCTGGCACGCTCGAGCGGAGACCAGATGCCCAGCAGGACACCCAGAGGCAAACCTGCCGCCAGTCCGATCAGAAGCCCCAGCATCACGCGCTTGAGGCTGACAAGGATATGCGGTTCCAGCGCGCCCGTGCGCAACAGCTCCCACAGGCTGACTACAGTGCGGGCGGGAGCGAAGGACGCCAGCACGTGTCCCTCGCCCAACCGCACACTCCATACATGCCAGACAGCGACCACCACCGCCAGACCCAGCACCGGTATCAGGAACGAGCCGACACCTGTCTTGCGGGTCGGTGTCTTGACGGCTGCCGTCGCTGCCGCGGTCATACGCGAAACGCCTCCTGTCTTTGCAGATTCCTCGGCAAGCCGAAGGTCGCCAACCCTCCCACCGAGGAAAGCGCGCGCCGTACGAAGCGGTCGTCCACGAGGTCCCGCGCCACAAAGTCGGGCTGGAGGCGACCGAGGAACGCGCGGTCGCCTTCCACTTCGGTGCGCTGAAGCAGCTGCACCAGCAGGCGCGTGTACGATGCGAACGGATAGGGCTGGAAGTCGATGCGTGCCACTTTCCAGTTTGCGTGCTTGATGGCGCCCTCGCGCTGGTAGAAGACGGGGTCGTACTGGTTCAGCACGCGCTGTAACACTGCCTCCGGATGAGGGGTGTAACTGCCCTCCTCGCGCGAGAGCAGTTTCGCCGTGGCGGCGCGGTTCGCCCGAATCCACGCTTGGGCTTTCACCACCGCGTTCACCACCCGCTGTGTCCATTCAGGGTTTTCTTTCACATCGCGTTCGTGCACCAGCACCACACAACAGGCATGGTCGCGCCAGATGTCTCCCGTCAGACGCATCACCCTTCCCACATTCAGGTTCTCTGCGGCGGCGTTGAATGGCTCTGCCACGATGTATCCGGCGATGGAGCGGTTCGCCAGCGCAGCGACCATGTCGGGCGGAGGCATCAACACCAGCCCCACCGAACCGTCGGGCACCTTCTGCCCCTGCGCCGGTCGCAGAAGCGGCTTCAGCCCCGCCTCGCGCAGGATCGCCTGAAGCACCACGTTGTGTATCGAATACCAGAAGGGCACGGCTACCGTCTGCCCCGTCAGCTGCTTCACGTCACGGATGCCGGGCTGAACAGTGATCGCCGAGCCGTTGGTGTGGTTCCACGCGACCACCTTTGCCGGATAGCGGTTGCCGTACCGAATCAGCACGGCGGTGGGCATCAGCACGTGGATGACGTTCACCTGCCCCGCAAGGAACGCCTCCACAATCTGGGGCCAGGCGCGAAACAAGCGGGGTTCCTCTGCCTCCAGCCGCTCCGCCTCGTACATCTTGCGGGCATGTGCGACCAGCAGGGGCGCAGCGTCCAGAATGGGCAGGTAACCAATCCGAACCGGCTGATTTGCACTGCTCCTCTGCGCCTGTGCTCCCATCGCAAGCAGAGCGCCTGCCAGCGTGCCCAAATTCACACAGCATCTCAGGCTCATATCTCCCACGTGACAACCTCCCTTTCGTTGACCCAGCTATGCTGAGAGAGATGTTCGAGAATGTAAGCGTGGAGCGACAGCATCTGCTCGTCGTGACGCCAGCGCGGATGCGGCGTCTGGATGTGCCACTCACGTTCGATCCGTCCCGGTCTGGCGGTCATCAACAGCACCTGGTCGCCAATGAAAAGCGCCTCGTCGATATCGTGCGTAACCAGCAGGACGGCGGTGTCGCGCTCGCGCACCAGCTGCACCAGCAGGCTTTGCAGGTGGCGTCGGGTGAAGGCGTCCAGCGCAGCGAAGGGTTCGTCCATCAACAGCAGTCTCGGCTGACGCACGAGAGCACGCGCCAGTGCAGCGCGTTGAGCCATACCTCCGCTCAGCTGGTGTGGATACAACCGCGCGAACCCATCCAGCCCCACGCTCTGGAGGCTGCGGTTGACAGCGTTCGCCACATTCACGCCCTGCTTCCTGCCGGCGCGCAGTCGCAGACCGAGCGCCACGTTCTGCCACACGTTCAGCCAGGGCAGAAGGTTCGCATCCTGAAATACCAGCCCCATCTCGGGATGAGGCGATCGGAGCGACCTGCCCGCAAAGCACACCTCACCGGCGGTAGCAGACTGAAGTCCGGCAACGGTCTGCAGCAGAGTGGACTTTCCGCACCCCGACGGTCCCAGCAGGCAGACGATTTCGCCTTGCTGCACCTCGAAGGAGACGTCCTCGAATACCGCAAGCGTGCTGCCCCGCGACGAGAAGTGCTTCGTCAGCCCCTGCACGCTGAGCAAAGGCACCGGTACGCTCATGATGGCGTCCTCGTCTCCTGCGTCGGTGTGTGGTGCAGTTGCATGGCAAGTTGGGTCAGGCTGGGCGTCAGCACAGGCAGGAACGCCACCTCTCGAAGCCGCCGGGCGGTGTGACTGTCGGCGAGGAACCCCGCGCCGCCGGTTGCCTCCAGCTCCAGATGCACCGTCTCCACCGCGAGGCGCATCCACTCGATGCGCACCTCGAACAGACGCCTCAGCAACTTGCCCGAACCCACCCGCGACAGCGCCAGCCGCCGAGTCTCCTGCGTCAGGGCCTGTTCACGCGCACACAGGGTCTCCAGCCGGTCGGAGAGCACCTCGCGCGCCCCATGAACGCCAGCGTGTGCCTGCTCGAGCGCGGCGCGTGCCACTCCCATTCCCAGTCCACACTGCAGTAAAAGGAAGTTTGGGCGGAGTATCGGGAGGAAGGCATGGGCGTCGTCGCTGAGGAGCCACGCACGGCTCAGCCGCACGCCTTTCAGCGTGACGGTAGCGGTCTGCGAGCTCTGCAGACCCAACAGGGAGAGGTCCTCGCCGCGCTGCACACCCTCTGCCTGAGCGGGCACAGCAGCCACCAGCGCCCGGTTCTCATCTACCTGCGCCGCTACTGCCAGCACGAAGCGCCCCGGACGCAGGTTGGACGCCCACGGCAGGAAGCCATCCAGCGTAAGCGTATCGCCGTCCAGCACCGCACGAGTGCGCAGAGGCTCCAGCCCTGCCAGATGTTTCATCGCGTTGGACAAGCCGGTGGCTCCGGCGATGTCGCCCGAGAGTACCTGCGGAAGCAGTGACTCGCGCAGGACGGCATTGGGGCTGTGCACCAGATACTCGGCGAACACACGCTGGCACCAGAACACGAACCCGCTGGTCAGACAGTATCGCGCCACATCCGCGATTGCCTCCACGGCGTCCCCCAACGTGCCGCCCGCACCGCCAAACTCCGCAGGCACACCCCGTTGCAGGTAACCAAACTGCGCCAGCAGACGGATAGCCCCCTCCGCCGAACCGTCCCCCTCGTTCATGGCGTGAGCCGATTGCCTCAATGCCTCGTGCAGTGCATTCGTGTGCATGGCGATACCCCTTTCTCAGCGGATGTTGTGCACCTTCGTGAGCTTGTCCACCGGTGCGCCCACCACCTCACGCGCCTGCAGGACGGTCTGCTCGTCCGGGCTGTCGTACAGGCACAGGCACTTGGTCATGTCCTCGCACACGTAGGTGCGTTCGAAGGAGACCGCTGGCACCTGTGCATACAGCGGCGAGCGCTCCGCCTTGCGCGTGAGATACGCCTCCATGGTCAACCCAGCGGGCAGGTTCCACTCCACCAGGTAGTTGGATTTTGCCTTGCGCTGGCGCACGGTTTCGAGGTCCTGACCCACCAGCCGCACCTGTTTAACCAGCTCGGCGGGTAGATTGGTGGGGGTGAAAGCCGCTCGCGCCTGTTGCTCGTTATCGGCAAGCAGTATCAGGTAGATCCGTCCGTCGTCCGGACTAGCCTGTGCCTCCAGCAGTTCCGCCTGTGCGCCGATGCTCTGCAGACGACGCTCTACCTCCTGCTCAGCCAGTCCATCCGTGCGCGTCTCAATCAGGTACAGGTTCATCCTTCACACCTCGCTAAAGATTACTTAGATGATACCAATAGTCATTTAGTCATGTCAAGTAAAAAAGGGTGTTGCATGAGAAATTGCTGATGTCCGGTCTTCATGGAGGGCGAACCTCCCGGTAAGCCGAGCAAGTGTCATTGCGAGCCTGCCCCCAAGGCAGGCGAAGCAATCCCCTGCGGTCAACGGTAGGCGTAGCAGATTGCTTCGTCGCTGCGCTCCTCGCAATGACACGGGTTACGGGATGCGAA